>NZ_JAUBRJ010000088.1:0-29345 GCF_036701805.1 Microcoleus sp. N3A4 | reverse complement strand
ATCAGAGAGTCTATAATTGCTGATTTAGAGCAAGCTTTGGGTCAATATACTCTTTACTATGACATCTTAAAACGGACGGAATCAGAAATACAACTCTATCTTGCAATTCCACTAAATGCTTTTACAGAGCTTTTTGAAGGAGAAAAAAAATGGTCAGATATTGCTAGATAATAACCGCCGAAATTTGGTTGTTTTCCACCCCAAAATAGAGGAAATAGTACAATGGATAGCTTAAATAATTATCGCAAACTTGTTAAGCACATCCTTACTGAATACGCTGAGATTCCCGTTTTTGACAGTGGCATCCAAAATGAAAGAATTTTTGATTTGGAAAATGACCGTTATATGTTAATAAATATAGGTTGATTTAATTAGCAGCGAATTCACCATTGCGTGATTCATATTAATATTATTGACGGTCAGGTGTGGATTCAAGCAAATAATACGGATCGCCTGATTGCTGAGGAGTTAGTTGCAGCGGGAGTTCCGGCGGCTAAATCAATTGTTTTGGGGCTTCAACCGCCTGATGTTAGACCTTATACTGCTTATGGAGTGCCTACTAGGGAGCAGCAGCGAGAATCTTTGAAAGTATGATGGAGTGGAAAGGATTTGAATGGGAGGGCGAGAATTTATGAGTCGATACAGTAAGGTAAAATGAAGATAATCGCTTAAAGGTTACAACTATGACTTCGGTATCAAGCGGAAAATCAACCATTATTCGCACCGAGCGCGGACTCACGATCGCAGGTACGCGGATTACACTTTATCAACTCATGGATTACATCTGCGCTGGCTATCCACCCAAGCTAATGCACAATCAGTTTTACATAACCGACGAACAATTCAACGCAGCAATGTCCTATATTGAAACAAATCGTACTGAAGTAGAGGCAGAGTATCAAATAGTTTTGCAACAGGCAGAAGAAATCCGGCAGTATTGGCAAGATCGCAATCGCGATCGGCTCGCTCAGATTGCAGGAATGCCGCCAAATCCCGATCGACAGGAAGCTTGGGCAAAACTTCAGGCAAGAAAAGCCAGACTTGCTGTATCAAGCTGATGATTTTTATAATTGACCATAATATTGAGGGGCAAGCTCTCATGCTTTTTGGCAGCATAACTGCCGGAGGTTGGGTTGATTTACTATCGATTCGCTTCGTGATTTTTGAATAAGTTCAGTTACCAATTAATAGTAGCGATCGAATTGTTTGGCGATTTGCTCAAGACAACCAGATGATTCTGCTGACAGCAAATCGCAGTATGAAAGGAACAGATTCGTTAGAGCAAGTTATTCGTGAAGAAAGTTCACCAACTTCGCTACCTGTTGTTACCCTCGGAAACATCGATCGACTGGCTGAGCGTGACTACCGGGAGCAATGTGTCGATCGCTTGATTGAGCTTGTACTTTACATCGAAAACTATATAGGAGTTGGTCGGATTTTCATTCCTTAACACTGTCGGCTTTAAGGGACGATTGAGCGATCGCGCTTTTTCTTATTTGTTAAGGGCGATCGCGCTTCAAAAACCTTTAAAGCAGGCGATGGGAGAAGGTTGTAGAAAGGTGAGGGTGATGAGGTGCTAGTTTTTAGGAGTGAAAGGGCGATCGTCACTGAATCTCATAGTTTGTACAAGTGTATCAATAAGTTTATGTGACCAGGATTTTCATTACAGAGCAATGCCGTAACCTGAGAATCTATTCAAGACAAAGAGGAATACATGATCGCTCACCCTTTTAGTTCCCCGTAAGTGAGCTTCATCAAAATAATTCGTTGTTGGAAGATGTCCATATGGAGCTTGGATTGCAAAAGTAAGATCATTGTATTTTTTTAGCTCCACACGGCCTTCCCTAGAGTTAGGATCGTACCATCCTATGCGTTTAACGAAGCGCTCTGTGAATTCACAGAATTCCAGCAGTTCCTGATTAGTTTGATTTCTGCCTCCCATTACGATATTACGCATCAAGCGTAGTTTATCTTCTCCTCCTAGCTCTGACATAATTCGCTTTTGTACACTAAACCCAAAGCGACCATTGCTATATTTAAGCCAAAGTCGATCTATAGTACAAAGGTCTTCACAAGGTAAGTATTCGGTTGTTGGCTGGCCAAACCAATTGTCTCCCATAAGGCGCTGATATTCCTCATTAGACAATTTTTTATATGCTATGTTATTTCCTACGGAGAGCATCATCTGGCTTGTTTCTTCGTCAGCTTCTCTCCATTTACCCTCTGCTAGTAGGTCACGAAGGCGCGTGTAGTTATAGTGAATAGACACGCTGCTGTCAAGTGATACTTCAAGATTTGAATAATCTACTTGATTGGTGTAATTCTGGCTTGATGCTTTACTAGCTTGAGTCCTACTTGATGTCTTACTAGCTTGATTACTGCTTGATGCTTGTGACACCACGAAGTAGACAACTACAGCCAGCACAATTAAAATTAAAATCCACATTGATACTTTCCTTGATTAGGTAATCAGGGGAATTGCCACTCAATCCCCTGATGGTTGTGTCTACTGGTAAAAATTAATCAAAATTGCTTGAACCGCCATAATTACCGCTACCATAGCCTGTTTCTTTGGCTATCTCTAGCATGGTCGATTGATTAGATTTTACTTTTTTTAGTTCCCTTTCTACTTTATCTCTTTCTTCCTGGTCTGCTATTCCGATTTGCTCTTCAAATTGAGCTATTATTGTCGAGTTAGGAATATCAGAAACCTGTGAAGGGGATAAAATTCCTTGAGCCAAAGCCAAAGTAGCCATAATATTCCGAATTGCCTCCACAAGGTTGTATGGTAAACTCACTTTTGTCAACTCCTCTGCTAGGGTAATTTGTAAATATGAACGCGAGCCATATCCTGGCATTTAAGTATTCTAATGAGCCAACTTCATCTTTGTCAGTGATAAAAAGTGATAAAAAGTGATAAAAAGTAATGACTTTCCCCAAATCGCCCTAAAATCTCTTCTCAGGTAGATGCCCATAGAGTTAAAATCTTCTAGATAACCCCTCTCACAACCCAACTTCCTTGGCCTACGACAACACCTGCAAATATCTAGCAGAAAAATTCCCCGCCGCCTTCGTCCGCTGGCTGCTACCAATTGACGAACCCACCGATGTTCAGGTACTCAAAACCGAACTAATTCAAGAGCCCATCCGAGCCGATTCTCTCGTTTTCCTGCAAACAGATAACCAAATCCTGCATCTGGAATTTGAAACCAGACCCTATTCCGACCCGCCGATCGCCTTCAGGATGCTAGACTACTACGTCAGGCTCAAACGGCAATACTCCTGTTCCATCAATCAAGTAGTAATCTTTTTGCAGCAAACAGCCTCAGAACAAGTTTTTGTATCGGAGTACACAGACGCGAACACCCGACACGGCTACCGAGTTATCCGCCTGTGGGAACAAGACCCCGCTTTACTGCTGTCCGTCCCCGGCTTGCTCCCATTGGCGACATTATCTCAAACCAACTCACCGCGAACTTTGTTGGAGCAAATAGCGAATCGGATTGCTACAATAGAAGAACCCAATCAACAAGCGGATTTGCTCGCTTGCACCCAAGTGCTCGCAGGTTTGAGGTTTGAAAAAGACTTAATCAGACAACTATTTAGGAAGGAAACTATGCGCGGGTCTGTGATTTACCAAGAAATTCGCGAAGATGGCCTCCTTGAAGGAAGGAAAAATGAGGCGCTGTCGTTCCTCAGTCGCCTGTTGACTCGACGTATCGGTCCGATCGCCCCTGAAACAAGCGAGCAAATTCAGACTTTATCCGTAGAAGAATTAGAGGATTTAGGAGAGGCGCTGCTAGACTTTTCAGAAGCCTCAGATTTAACCAATTGGTTGAACCAACGCCAGCCTTAATTGCTAAAACACAGTTTGATCGGTTCAAAACTTCACCAAATATATACTTTAAGGAAACTTAAGCCATGACCGTTGATGAAGCAATCGCGATCGCAGAAACAGTCCTCGATGGCGAAGGCTTAAACGACGTGCAAGAGCTCATCTTCAGACAATGCTGGGAAGGCAGACATTCCTATGAAGAAATTTCTCAACTCTCTCAATATAATGATGAATACATAAAAGCGCTGGCGGCTAAACTCTGGAAACAACTCTCAGAGGCTTTTGATGAAAAGGTAAAAAAAAATAATCTTAAAGCAGTTATAAAACGATACTTGCGACGACATAAATTGACATTACATCGCCATCAGGAAATAGAAATAAACCTCAGCGGTGCTAATCTAAGTGGAGCAACCTTAAATTTAGCTAGTCTCAGCGGAACAAGACTATTATTTACCAATTTTAGTGAATCTGTATCGTCCCAAGAAAATTTAGAACCAACATTATTTCCTGATAATAATATTGACTCCTCAGAAGAAATCATACAATCTGAAGAAGATAACAAACAAGCTCTGTCTAATCCAGAACAACGGATTTATCACTGGAATGATTTGCGCTTTCACAGCCAAGAACAAGTAAAAATAGCCGAAGCGCTCGATCGCACAAACACCCTATTCTTCCCCAACTCCAAAGCCCGCCTCACAACACCCGCAGGTAGACAAAACCAAGAACCAGATTTCCTGATATTCCACCAAGGCAAATGGGGTATTCTGGAAATATGGCATCCCGACACAGAAAAAGATGAAACGCGCGATCGACTGTTTGCATCTCACGGCATCTCCACCATCCACTACTGCGACGCTAACAGATGCCGCGAAGAACCCGATCGTATTGTCCGAGAATTTTTAGATTTATTGAGTCAGGGATAGGGCGATCGCATTTAGTTAATTGGTTGAACGAACGCCAGCCTTAATTGCTAAAACATACCCTCCTATCATTGGATCGATCGGCGATCGGGCAGCACGATTCAATGGTAAAATACAAATAGTAAAGCGTTCTCAGTGGCTATGCCTGCCAAAGATCGATTTCATGAAGCCGTAAAAGTCGCCCTCCAAAAAGATGGCTGGACAATTACCGACGATCCACTTACAATCCCGATCGAGCGCCTCAGCAACCTCTACATTGATTTGGGAGCAGAAAAGTTACTCGTTGCCGAACGTAAAGGTCAAAAAATCGCAGTTGAGGTCAAAAGCTTTCTTGGAGCCTCTACACTTTCGGAATTTCATACGGCCTTGGGTCAGTGTCTTAACTATCGCTACGCACTCGAAGATACCGATCCCGATCGAAAACTTTACCTCGCCGTTCCTGTCAGCATTTATGACAACTTTTTTGTTGTTCCCTTCATTCAATCTGTGATTCAAAGGAGTCAAACCCGTCTCATCGTCTACGATCCTACCACGGAGGAAATCAGACAATGGCTAAACTAGATCGTTATCGAAATGCCGTGCAGCAAGCCTTACTCAACTATGCTCAGATGCGTTCTGGAACTTCTAGCAATTCAGAGTTAGAACTCCAAATTCTGTTCGATCCACAGCGCGACCATTACCAATTAGTGTATGTCGGCTGGTACAAAAGTAAGCGTGTCTACGGCCCGATTTTACATCTCGATATTAAAGATGAAAAAATCTGGCTACAACTCAACACAACGGCAGACGATATCACCCTGGATTTGATGGAATTAGGTATTGCTAAAGATGATATTGTTCTGGGGTTCCATGCACCCTATATGCGCCAGTTCACAGAATTTGCCGTAGGTTAATGCCATTCTGTTGCATCGGTTTCTTTATTGTATAGATCGCTCGTACTGGTTGTGAATCGCCACCCAAAACCGATGCCCGCAAATTCTGCCAGTACGCAGCCGTCAAGGGTTCGACCTCCGAGTCTAAACCCTCTTGCAGTAAACCTTCTAGTTTGGCTTGTGCCTATTTTCGCTGGCGATTTTGCTGCACCAAATCTAGAAAATACTCTACCGCACTGGCATAAGCCCCTGCCTGAATTTGATCCTCAATATAGGTTTGCAGCTCTTCTGGTATGGCAAGAATAACGTTCATCGTCAACACAGATTTAGGATATCTATCATTGTATCGATCGGCGATCGGGCAGCACCATAAAAATTAAAATTTGCAGCTTGAACAGATGAAACGCGCGATCGTATATTGACCCAGAAACCGGGTTTTTTACGAAAATATTGCGTTGTAGCTCACAGATTAGGTAAAAACCCGGTTTCTTTGTCGGAGTGCGTCAGTCCATAAGGGCGATCGAACTCTTCTTTGCAAAACGGGCGATCGCGATCGATCCTAACTCATTCCCCAGCAGCCTCAGCCGACGCAGCGAATCTATCTGCTACAGCTTTGCCAATTAGCGCCACCTGACTCAGAGGCAAAAACTGAATTTTTTTGACAATATCGTTAATTTCTGGGGCTTGCGAGACTGGATTGCCATCCAAAATGCTGAGAAACTCTTCCAGCGAATAACCTGCTCTCGCAGCAATTTTAGCCAAGTTTTCCGTTTCTGGAACCGTATCGCCCCTTTCCCAAAGCTGAACCGCAGTAGCAGAAACGCCCAAAAGCTTACCAAACGCTCGCTGACTCATTGTTGCGCGCGCCGTTTTGATGATTTCGCTCAGTTTTTGTCTATTTTGGATGTTCACGACTTAAAAGCTATGCGATCGTATCTACGAGTCTACTTGCCAACTGATACATCAACTATATTTCCCAGACGACTCAGCCGCCGCCGCGAGCCTATCCATCACCGCTCTACCAATCACTGCCAACTCACTAATGGGTATACATTGAATTTTTTTAAGCAGATCGTTAGTATCTACGGGTTCCTGCACCGGCTTGCCTTCGAGGTGAGCCATGAGCTCTTCCATCGTAAAGCCTGCTCTGGTAGCAATCTGAGTCAAATTTTTTGTATCTGGAAGTACCTGCCCCTTTTCCCAATACAAGACAGAAGCAGCAGAAACTCCCAACAGCTTGCCAAAAGCAGTCAGACTCATCGAGCCCCGCGCTAATTTAACAACCTCACTCAGTTTTTTCTTAGCTTCTGCGTCCACGGTATCAGCCACGAGATAACCACAATTCCTAGTTTACTTGTGTACCAACAAATTTACCTGTCTTGCTTGACAGGAGAAGATTTAACAGATATTATTTTAATTAGATTGAAAATTTTAATTTTAATGAAACCAGATTTAGGAGAAATAGCAATGACCAAGAGACGCACTCAAAAAACTCACAAGCCCAGCCACGCACGTCAAAGCCTTACAGCCTCCGGTTGGCTAAAACCCCAGCGCTGGCAAATCTCCAAAAAAGAAGCAGCCGAAGCCCTGAGAATGCCCGTCAACCGGATAGTCAAAGTTTACCCCAAACAACATCAAGTAATAGTCGTTTACCTGAATAAAAAAGGGCAAAAATGCAGTTCCTTTTTCAGCTACAGACTATTTGCCAGATGGGAACAAGAGGCGATCGCAGCAATTGCCAGTTGTCGAAACCAGCAAATCCTAGCACCCCTAGAAATTATCGTACAGTACGACCTCGAACATTTCAAGTATCCCGTCCAAAGCGCCGATGCAATTTGGGAAGCCCTGCTCAACCATATCTCCCGCGTCACAAGGGAACTGAGGCTGAGCAAACAATGCGCCTAGCCCCCCATCACTCCATCAATTAGTAGAAGCAGCCAACTCAGCCAAACGTTCCTGCTGATCCTGAGAAATGCAAGTTTGAATAATCCCCTCAATATCACCTTCCAAAACAGTATTGAGCGAGAAATTTTCCCCCAAACGGTGGTCGGTAGCCCGATTATCCTTATAGTTGTAAGTGCGAATTTTTTCCGATCGCGAACCAGTACCAACCTGAGCCAAACGCCGCGACTTCACCTCATCCTGCTGCTCCCGCAACTTCATCTCATAGAGCTTAGCCCGCAAAATTTGCATCGCCCGCTCCTTATTCTGCAACTGACTGCGCTCCTCAGTACAGAAAATCCGAATCCCAGTCGGCTTGTGAAACAAATCCGCAGCAGTTTCCACCTTGTTCACATTTTGACCGCCAGCGCCGCCCGATCGAGCTGTACTCATCTCAATATCCTTCGGATCGATGTGAATCTCCACATCATCAACCTCCGGCATCACAGCCACAGTCGCCGTCGAAGTATGCACCCGGCCGCCCGCCTCAGTCACAGGCACTCGCTGCACCCGGTGTACCCCAGCCTCAAACTTCAGCTTGCTGTAAACGCTGTCGCCTGTAATTTCCAGAATCACTTCTTTAAACCCGCCCATTTCCGCCAGCGACTCGCTCACCAACTTCACCTGCCACCCTTGAGTTTGAGCGTAGCGCGAATACAGCCGCAGCAAATCTCCCGCCCAAATACTGGCCTCATCTCCGCCAGTACCCGCCCGAATTTCCAGCATAATATTCTTGTCATCGTTCGGATCGCGCGGCAGCAGCAAAACCTTCAAACGACTTTCCAAATTCTCCTGCTTCGACTCAAGTTCCTGAACTTCCAGCGCGGCCATTTCTTGCATATCTCGATCGCCCGCGGCTTCCTTGAGAACCTGTCGCGCGCCCACCAAATCTTCCTGAGTGGTTTTCCACAGAGCAAAAGTATCGACCACTTCCTCCAAGGACGATCGAGCTTTTGCTACCCGTTGAAACTCTTGATTGTCCCTAGCCACATCCGGGTCAGCCATGCGGCGAGTCAACTCATTAAAAGTTTGCTCTACCGACTTCAATTTATCCAGCAAATAAGATTCAGCCATTGTCAGTTGTCCTTTGTCAATCGATTTTAGATTTTAGATTTTAGATTTTAGATTTTAGATTTGAAGAACAGTTGGGATAGAATCTCGATCGAACTCAACTGCCAGCCGTAGCAAGTCTTCAATCTAAACTCTCCAATCCGAGGTCGGAGCGATTTTAGATTTTAGAACTCAAGAGCAGTTAGGATAGAATGTCGATCGAACTCAACTGCCAGCCGTAGCAAGTCTTCAATCTAAAATCTAAAATCCGAGGGCGGTAAGTTGTCAGTAGAAAGAACTACTCTCAACAAACTGCGGACAAATGACAATCCGGCTACTTCTTCTTTTTACCTTTACCAGCAGCCTTAGAAGCATCTGCTTTCGGATCTTCCATTTTCAGCGGCCCAGAGGAAGCATCTGCCTTCGGCATTTCTACTTCCGTCATGCCGTATTTCCGCATAAAGCGCTCCACACGACCTTCAGTATCAATAATTTTCTGAGTGCCAGTATAAAAAGGATGATTTCCCGACCAGACATCAACTTGAAGCTTTGGTCTAGTTGAACCAACAGTCATCACCAGTTCCCCGTTGCAATAAACCTGAGATTCGGGATACCACTCAGGGTGAATGCCAGCTTTCGCCATTGTTTTTTACTCTCTAATTTTTGACTTTACTACCATTTTAGCTGTCATCGGACTTGCGTACCAACAACAGCAGCAATTTTGCCTTATATCTTCTGAAACCAGCGATCGTCCATAGCAAATAGACTTGAAAAAAAAGGAAGATAGAATCTGGATAATTTTGCCTTCTTCCCTCTTCCCTCTTCCTTCTATCCGTTACATCCGTTACATCCGTTACACAATCCGCTGCCGAACCTCGATTACCGCTTCGAGTATTGAGGAGCCTTGCGAGCTTTCCGCAAACCGTACTTTTTCCGCTCTTTAGCCCGCGGGTCGCGAGTCAAATAGCCCTCAGTCTTCAGAGGCTTGCGGTTGTCCGGGTCTAATTGACAAAGTGCTCTAGCGACACCCAAGCGAATCGAGTCAGCCTGACCTGTCAACCCGCCGCCTTCAACTTTCACCAAAATATCGTACTCATTTTCCAGACCCAAAGTTTCCAGAGGAGCCTTAGCGAGGGCCAAATAAGTAGGGTTGAATTGCAGGTACAAATCCCCCTCTTTACCGTTGACAGTCAGTATGCCAGTGCCGGGAACCAAGCGCACCCGCGCTACTGAACATTTGCGCCGACCGGTACCCCAGTACACAGCGCGGCCGGTATCTGTTGCTTGCATTAGTCATTTCCTCCCGGAATCGTGTGAACAATTAACTCTTCTGGTTTTTGAGCTTGGTGCGGGTGGTTTGGGCCAGCGTACACCTTCAGCTTAGTAAACAATTGTCTGCCTAGAGAAGTGTGAGGCAGCATTCCCCGAATAGCTTCTTCGACAATTCTTTCGGGCAAACGTGCTTGCAATTTGGCAAAAGTTTCTGTTTTCATGCCGCCCGGTCTTCCAGAGTGGCGGCGGTAGATTTTCTGGCTGCGTTTTTTGCCAGTCACAGCGATTTTTTCAGCATTGATGACAATTACGAAATCGCCGGTATCCATAGAAGGAGTGTAAGTCGGTTTGTGTTTTCCCCGGAGGTACATGGCAACTTCTGTTGCCAGACGGCCCAGCCGCTGGTCGGCTGCATCGACCACGTACCACTTGTGCTCTAGGGAGTCTTGAGTAGGGACGTAAGTTTTGTTCATTGTTATTTGTTAGTTGTCAGTTGTTATTTGTTAGTTGTCAGTTGTTATTTGTTAGTTGTCAGTTGTTATTTGTTAGTTGTTGCTAATAACTAATAACCAATAACCAATAACTAATAACTAATAACTAATTTTGGCTGAGTGTCATACCAAACTTCGGGAGGAAAGGGAAAGTCTTGATAGCCAACTCGCAGCAGGCACAAACCTTGAGGGGGGGCGGCATATTTTACCAGTTCTCGGCGTTCGTTGACCCAGATATCTGTAAAATTGTCGATCGGCCTTTCCCCGCGACCCACCTGCACCAGCAACCCCACCAGCAGCCGCATCATCCCGTACAGAAACCCGCTCGCCTGAACCTCAATATAGACAAGAGGCCCAGAACGGTGACACTCTGCCGCTTGTACGTCCACCCAGGAATGGGGGCGGGCAGACCCCGCGCGGTGGAAAGCAGCCAGGTGATGCCGCCCGATTAGCGGTGTCAAAGCTGTCTGAATCAAAGATTCATCCACAGGAGCGTGATAGCAGTGCCAAGCAAAAGGACGCACAAACAAATTAGGGGTCGGGTCTGTATAAAGGGTGTAGCGATAGCGCCGCCAACTGGCTGAGAACCGAGCGTGCCAGGTGGGTTCCACCTTTGCCGAAGCTCGAATTAAAATATCTTTTGCCAGTCGAGAGTTGAGAACGCTTGCCCAGCGGTGAGCCGGAATTGGGCCCAGGGCGTCAAAATGGGCTACTTGAGCAGCGGCGTGAACTCCCGCATCGGTTCTCCCGGCAGCGTGCAGCGTTACCGGGCGTTCCAGAACAGTCGATATTGCTGTTTCAATTTCTTCTTGTACTGTACGCTGGTTCGGCTGTCGCTGCCAACCGTGAAAGTTAGTGCCGAGGTATTGGATCACCAGAGCAACGCGCTGTATCGATTGGGGATTTTCGATTGGGGATTTTGGATTGTCAGTCATAAATCACAAATCTCCAACCCAAAATTGAATTAAACCAGTTCCACGATCGCCATTTCGGAATTGTCTCCTTGACGGGGGACAGTTCGTACTACGCGGGTGTAGCCCCCGTTGCGCGAGCCGTACCGTTCTTGTGCCGCCTCAAACAAGGCGTGTACTAACTGTTTGTCGTAGATATAGCCCATAGCTTGGCGGCGAGCGGCCAAGGAGCCTTCTTTTGCCAGGGTAATCATCCTGTCCGCCTCTGAGCGCAGCGCTTTGGCGCGGGCGAGAGTGGTGGTGATTTTACCGTGGCGGATTAATTCGGTGGTCAGCGAGCGCAGTAGGGCGCGGCGCTGGTCAGCCGGTTTGCTGAGTTGGGGAACGCGACAGCGGTGACGCATGGCAGTTGGTAATTGGTAATTGGTAATTGGGCGCCGGGATAGTCCGCGAGTTTTGAGCGGTGAATTCTTTAACTTAAAAACTCACCTACTTAAAATTCAGAACTTTTTTACCCGTTACCCGTTGATTAACTTTTAGCTGATTTTTCCTGTGGCAAGGTAATGCCCAAGCGTTTTTGTAAAGCTTCAATCACTTCTTCTGCCGACTTCTGCCCGAAATTCTTGATCTCGAGCAAGTCTTCTTGGGTATAATCCAATAAGTCTGCGACTGAGTTGATCTGAGCCCGCTTGAGACAGTTGTAAGCCCGGACGGACAACTGCAATTCTTCGATCGGAATTTGGCTAGTAGGATCTGCTTCACCTGGATACTCTGGTTTGAGAGAATCTTGGGTGATGTCTTTGAGAGGTGCAAATAAATCTACCAGGATGTGAGCAGATTGACTCAGAGCTTCTTGAGGAGTCACGCTGCCATCAGTCCAGATTTCCATAACCAGCCGGTCTTTCTCGACCGTGCCGCCTAGCCGAGCATCTTCAACGCTGTAGTTGACTCTGCGAATCGGCATAAAGATGGCGTCAATTTGGAGAAAATCCAAAGCCGATCCATCATCGCGACTGCGGTCTACTGCTCGGTATCCGATGCCTTTTTCAATTCGGAATTCCATTTCCAGAATTGATCCGGGGGAGAGAGTCGCAATGTACTGGGATCGATCGATCAATTCCACCTCAGAGGGCAAATCGAATCTATCGGCCGTAACTGTGACGGGCCCCTCAATCCGCAACCTGCCGATTTGCGGCTGCTGAGAATGAGTTTTGAGGACAACCTCTTTCATGTTCAGGAGAATTTCTAGAACGTCCTCCCGTACCCCTTCGATCGTGGCAAACTCGTGATTGACACCCGCGATTCGGACTGAAGTTACTGCCGTTCCTTCCAAATTTGAAAGCAGAACTCGCCTCAGCGCATTCCCAACAGTTGTTCCCTGACCGCGATCGAGCGGTTCCAGAACAAATTTTCCGTACTGACTGCGGTCTTTGTCAGTGTTAGACTCTATACATTCAATTTGAAACTGCGCCACGGAGTGACCTCCCTTTTCCACTTTGGATTTTTGATTTTGGATTTTAGATTGCAGAGCATACCCCTGAATGGATTTCGGATTTTGGATGGACGGGGCAACAGTTAGAACCATTAGTTTTTGACTTTAAGCAGTTAGCCATTATCCAAAATCTAAAATCTAAAATCTCAAATCGTTTTAGACTCTACGCCGCTTGGGAGGGCGACAGCCGTTGTGAGGAATTGGGGTAACATCTCTAATCAGGGTGATTTCCAGTCCCGCCCCTTGCAGCGCCCGAATAGCAGTTTCTCGACCTGCTCCGGGCCCGCTCACCATTACTTCTATTTGGCGCATTCCTTGGTCGTTGGCTCTGCGGGCAGCACTTTCTGCTGCTGTTTGAGCTGCAAAGGGAGTCCCCTTCTTAGCTCCTTTAAAACCGCTGGAACCCGCTGATGCCCAGGATATTACTTCCCCGTTGAGGTCGGTAATAGTCACAATTGTGTTGTTAAAGGTAGACTGGATGTAGCCTACCCCATTGGGTACATTCCGTTTCTGCTTTTTTGCACCAGATTTCTTGCCTGTTTGTTGTCGCGCCATATTAGTCTCTTTAACGTTTCTCTCAACTAATGTCCCGAAGCGCTAGGAGCCAGCAGCCCCCAGCGTATTTTTCCCAAAAAGATGTTACTTCTTGGAAGGTGCCTTTTTCTTGCCCGCAACTGTTCGGCGGACGCCGCGACGGGTTCTGGCGTTGGTACGGGTTCGTTGTCCCCGCACCGGCAGACCCAAACGGTGACGCCGACCGCGATAAGTTCCGATGTCCATCAGGCGCTTGATGTTCATTGACTCCCAGCGCCGGAGGTCTCCTTCGATTTGGTATGTGGTTTCTACATGAGCCCGCAGAGCTGTCACGTCGGCCTCTGTTAAATCCTTGACGCGAGTGTCAGGATTTACGCCTGTTGCAGCGATAATTTTTTGGGCCCGCGACAAGCCTATTCCGTAAATGTATGTCAGACCTATTTCGACGCGCTTATCGCGTGGAAGGTCTACCCCGGCAATCCGTGCCACACTTTTTGTCTCCCTAGTTTTCCTGTTTGGCTACAATGTTCAATTAGGATGCACCTGCGTGCAGTGCCCAATCTTCTTTTTTTCTAACCTTGGCGCTGTTTGTGTTTCGGGTTAGTGCATATCACCATCACTCGACCGCGACGGCGGATGACGCGACATTTCTCACAAATTTTTTTGACAGATGCTCGAACTTTCATCTTTCTTCCTGCCTGGAGAACCCCGCTCTACCGGAGAGCAGGCACGCTGGGACTGCCCGTAGAGCGGTGGGAGGAGAGGCTGGGCAAGGTGTAGGCCTCTCCTCGATTAAATTGTATAAAGTGCGGGTTGTTTCATGAAGGAGCCCGCTTGCACCCACTCTCCCATTGCTGGGGTAAAGTTCGTCTGCACAAAAATGTTGGCGAGCGATACTTTTACGGCGTAGCAATGACTTAACCCGGTACACCGGTGGGTTGTTGACGCCCTTCTCGGCAACACTACAAACGTAGCATTATAGCATAAATTTGACGCTTTTTACCAAATTCTCTCTAAATTAAACTTAGAATTAGTTTTTAGAAAGTTTTATCTAAGCCTATTTTTTCCGAAGGCGATAAGTAATCCGGCCTTTGGTCAAGTCGTAGGGGGTTAATTCGACTTTGACGCGATCGCCAGGCAGAATTTTGATGTAGTTGCGGCGGATCTTGCCGGAAATGTGAGCCAGCACGTTAAACCCATTATCTAGGTCAACGCGAAACATCGCATTGGGCAGGGATTCCGTCACCGTCCCTTCCATTTCAATTAAATCTTGCTTAGACAATTTGGTATTTACCTCAACTCTACATTTGATTAACTAGGAGTATCCCGCTGTTTACCTCAAAACCTATTTACTGGTAAGGGTAAAACGGGAACGGGGGGCAAGAATTCGGGCGACTCGATCGACTTAAAGACTCAATTAACCGCTCACTTTAGCTTTACTTGAGTAAAGTTCTGGCAATTAGTATCGAGTTCAATCCTGTTTCTAGCAACCCTCACAAAACCTGATAGCACAAAAAGCTCCTAGTTAACATATCTTAGCAAAAGCTGGTGAGTAACAAGCTGTATTGAGAGGGTTCAAGAGTCGCCAGAGAGAGCTTGCTGCAGTTCTGCGGTGACTAATTCCATCGCTCGATCGCCATCAACCGCAACTAACTGTTCGCGGTTTCTGTAAAACTCAATCAAAGGTTCAGTTTGCTCGCGATAAACTTGCAACCGGCGGCGGATCGTTTCCTCGTTGTCATCTTGGCGACCCCGCGACAACAGGCGAGCCACCAAAATATTGTCAGGAACGTCCAAATTGACAGCTCTCAGAGCGCAGTCCTTTCCCGACTTACTTCCCTCGATACCAACATCACAGAGCAGTTTGTCAAAAAATGCTGCCTGTGCGACAGTGCGGGGAAAGCCGTCCAGAATCCAGCCAGCACGAGCATCTGACTGATTCATACGTTCTTGCACGATATCCATCAATAACTCGTCAGGAACTAACTCTCCCCGATCCATGTAGGATTGTGCCTTTTGACCCAAGTCCGTTTTGGCAACTACGCAGGCGCGTAGGATGTCACCGGTAGAAATGTGGGGTATTTTCCAGAGAGCTGCTAAAAGCTGAGCCTGAGTTCCCTTTCCTGCCCCTGGAGGCCCCATAAAAATCAAGTGCATTGCGATTACTTCACCATTCCTTCATATCGTTGGGAGATGACGTAAGTTTGAATTTGCTTAGCAGTTTCGATCGCGACACCTACTAGAATCAGTAGGGAAGTTGCGCCAAAACCTCTAAAAGTTTGCACTCCGATCGCGCTTTCTACAGCAGTTGGTACAATGGCCACCAGACCGAGAAATATCGCTCCCAAGAAAGTCAAACGGTTCAAAACCTTCTCCACATAATCGCTGGTTTTCTGGCCCGGACGAATTCCAGGAATGCTGGCGCCCATTTTCTTTAAGTTCTGAGACATATCTACAGGGTTGACAATCAACGAAGCGTAGAAATAGCTGAAGAACAGAATCAAAGTCAGATAAAACAGCGCGTAAGCCCAAGGCGTCGGTCCGTTCGGACTCAAAACATTAGCAACTTGAACCAAAAACGGGTTATTGAGAGACTGAGCGAGGAAAGAAGGCACAATCAACACCGAAGATGCAAAAATAATCGGCATCACTCCGCCTTGATTCAAGCGCAGGGGCAGATAGCTGCGGCTCTCCCGATAAACTTTGCGACCAACTTGGCGGCGGGCCGAAATAATCGGAATGCGACGAGTACCTTCCTGAACAAAAACAATCCCGACAATCGTCACCAAAAAGACCAGCAGCAGAACGATGACGCGGCCGACAACTTGTGTATCGCCACTTTGAGCCAATTCAAAAGTTTGTCCCAAAGAGCGCGGCAAAACCGACACAATGTTGATAAAGATCAGCAGCGACGCTCCGTTGCCGATACCTCGCTCCGTCACCACTTCCGATATCCACATCACAAACATCGAGCCTGCAGTCAGGGCCAAAGCAGTTTGTGCTATGAATAAAGGCGAGGGAGCTTGAGCAAAAGGGCTGACCCAAATCGCAATGCCAACGCTTTGCAGAATTGCCCAGCCCAAAGAAACGTAGCGAGTAATTTGAGAAATCTTGCGCCGTCCTGCTTCCCCTTCATTTTTCTGCAAGTCTTCTAAACTTGGCAGAGCCGCAGTTAGAAGTTGCACAATAATTGAAGCATTAATGTAGGGCAAAATCCCCAGCGCGAAAATCCCCAAAGCTGACAGGCCGCCTCCTGAGAACAAATCCAGAAAGCCAATTAAAGGGCTATTTTGGACGTTTTGGGCAAAGGCGACTCGATCGATGCCGGGGACTGGCAAGTGAACGCCCAGGCGTACTAAAATCAGTAAGCCAATAGTTACGAGGATGCGGCCCCGCAAACCAGCAGCTTGAGCCATCTGCATGAATGTCTCTTGTGCAGTTGGCGCTTTCTCTCTACTAACGTCCATAGTTACGATTTTGGATTTTAGATTTGGGATTTTCGACTAAATCATTTTCTGATAGCAAGCTTGAGGATTTGAGATTTGGACAGACTCTCAAACCTCAAATCTTTACGCAACTAATTCGCAACTTCCGCCGGCGGCTTCAATTTTGGTACGAGCACCTGCGGTAAAAGCCGAGGCGCGCACTTGCAAAGGCACATTCAGTTCGCCATCTCCTAAGATTTTCAGCGGCCCGTCGTCTGTGGTGACAATTTTTGCTTGGATCAAAGAGGTGAGAGTAACTTCTGTGTTTGCTGGCAGCGATGCTAATTTACTTACATTAATGGTAGTGTACTCTTTCCGGTTCACTAGAGGGAAGCTTTTCAACTTGGGGAGACGGCGGTAGAGAGGATTTTGACCTCCTTCAAAACCGGGTCTAGTGCCGCTGCCGGCTCTAGATTTTTGACCGCGCATCCCTTTGCCGGAGCTCGCGCCTTGACCGGCAGAAATACCTCTGCCCAAGCGTCGGGGGCGCTTTTGGGAGCCTGCTTTGGGTCGGGCGTCTTGCAATCTCATAGTTTTAGTAATTGGTAATTGGTAATTGGTATTTAGAGAGCGGGTACGCAGTAGTTTTGAGTGCGTGAGTTTTGAGTTGCGGATTTTTTTTATTCTCAACTGGGAACTTAACACTCAAAACTTACAGTTTCCCATTCTCTATGCCCTAACCGTAGAGGTTTTCTACTGGAATTCCGCGCTCTTGAGCAACTTCGGACAAGGTGCGGAGGGTGGAGAGGGCATTGACTGCTGCTCGGGCGTTGTTTAAGGGATTTCCGGAACCTAGCTGTTTGGCTAAGATGTTGCGGACTCCTGCTAGTTCGAGAACAGTTCGCACTGCTCCTCCTGCAATTACCCCGGTTCCGGGTGCTGCCGGCCGCATCATCACTTTAGCTCCGCCACCGTCACCGTTGATGGGGTGAGGAATCGAGTTAGATTTGGTGAGGGGGACTTCAATTAGGTGCTTTTTGCCGTCGGCGACGCCTTTTTTAACGGCACCGATAACATCGCTAGCTTTACCGACTCCAACTCCAACTTGACCGCGTTCGTTGCCGATAATGACTATGGCGCGGAAGCTAAGTTTTTTACCACCTTTGACTACTTTGGTAACGCGCCGGATCTGAACGACCCGCTCTTGCCATTCGGATTCTTTTTCGCGCCCTTTGTTGTTGCTGCTGCTTTTTTTCTTGTTGCGCTGTTCTTTTTGTTCTGCCATAGTTTTGTCCTGTGGGAATTAGTAATTGGTGAAAGGCGATCGGCAATTGGTAATTGTTTGAGTAAAAAGTAAAAATAGAAGAAATCTGGATTTGGCCTTTTAACTTTCAACTTTTGACTTTTTACTTTTTAATTACTCATTACCCGCTACCCATTACCCCCTCTAGAAGTCTAACCCCGCTTCGCGAGCTGCTTCTGCGAGGGCTTTGACACGACCGTGATAGAGGTTGCCTCCGCGATCGAATACGACTTTGACTATGCCAGCGCTGGAACAGCGTTTGGCAATCAACTGACCGACTTGCACGCTCGCGGAGCAGTTGCCGCCAGAACTGAGAGTTGACTTCAATTCGGGATCGAGAGTTGACGCGGCGGCCAAAGTGTGCTGGGCGGTGTCGTCGATTACTTGAGCGTAGATGTGCTGCTCCGATCGAAATACCGCTAGTCTGGGACGTTCGGCGGTGCCGAAAACCTTGCGCCGCACCCGGCGGTGTCTGCGGTGGACTGATTCTTTGCGAGTAAGCTTCATTGTTACTTCTTACCTGTTTTGCCTGTTTTACCAGCTTTGCGCCGGACGACTTCGCCGCTGTAGCGAATGCCTTTGCCCTTGTAGACTTCAGGCGGACGCACCGCGCGGATGCGGGCTGCTGTATTGCCTACGAGTTCTTTGTCAATGCCGGAGACAATGACGTTGGTGTTGCCTTCAACTGCCATTGTGATGCCTTCTGGAGGGGGCATTTCAACGGGTTTGCTGTAACCGACGTTTAAAATCAGGTTCCGTCCTTGAACCTGTGCCCGATAACCTGTGCCGATAATTTCGAGACGCCGCTGAAAACCTTGGGATACACCTTCGACCATGTTGGCGACTAGGGTGCGGCACAAGCCGTGCATTTGTCTGGCGACGCGAGATTCGTCTCGGCGGGTAACGAGTAAAGTCTCGCCTTCGAGTCCCATGAGGATTTCGGCTGGGATAACTCGGGAAAGTTCACCTTTAGGGCCTTTGACGGCTACTTTTTGACCGTCTAGGGTGATAGTGACTTTATTGGGAATGCTAATCGGACGCTTGCCAATTCGCGACATAGTTTTTTGTCCTTTGTTTTTAGTTAATTAGTCGTCAGTTGTCAGTTGTTAGTTGCCAGTTGTCAGTTGTTAGCTGTCAGTTTTTAGTTGTCAGTTGTTAGTTGTTAGCTGTCATTATTTGCTACTAACCACTAACCAATAACTAATAACTAATGACTAATGACTGCTGACTAATGACTAATGACTACCAAACATAACAAAGCACTTCACCGCCCAAACCTTGGCGTCGGGCTTCTCGATCGGTCATAATGCCGCTGGAGGTGGAAATAATGGCAATGCCAATTCCGCCTAACACTCTGGGCAATTCTTTACGGTTCGAGTAAACGCGCAGTCCTGGTTTGCTGACTCGCTTAAGTGCCGTGATAATGGGCTTGCGAGTTTTACCTTTGTACTTTAGAGAAAGCACTAAATGTCGCTTGATCCCTTCTGGTTCTGCTTCTTCAAATTCGCTGATAAAGCCTTCACTTTTGAGGACTTGGGCGATGCTGCGGGTCATTTTTGTAGCTGGAATTTGCGTTGTTTGGTGGCGCGCCATGCAAGAATTGCGAATGCGCGTCAACATATCTGCTATGGTATCGTTAGCTGCCATCTTTTGCTTCTTACTCTAGTGCTTAGTTGTCCCGGAACGGCATTCCCATTTCTTTAAGCAAAGCGCGTCCTTCTTCGTCGGTGTTTGCTGTGGTGATAATTGAAATGTCCATGCCTCGAATTTGATCGATGCGGTCATATTCTATTTCTGGAAAAATTAGCTGTTCTCTCAGACCCAAGCTGTAGTTGCCGCGCCCGTCGAAGCTTTTGGGGCTGATGCCGCGGAAGTCCCGGATTCGGGGGAGTGCGAGGTTGATCAGCCGATCGAGAAAATCGTACATCCGATCGGCGCGCAGCGTCACCATAACGCCGACGGGTACTCCTTTGCGGATTTTGAAGCCTGCGATCGCTTTTTTCGCCCGCGTCACCACGGGTTTTTGCCCGGTGATGATGCCAATTTCGTTGATCGATGAATCCAGTGCCTTAGCATTTTGAGATGCTTCTCCCAAACCGCGGTTCACGGTGACTTTGACGAGTTTGGGAACCTGATGGATATTAGTATATTTAAACTGATCCATCAGTGTGGGAACGATTTTTCCTTGATAAAGAACCTTGAGTTTGTCCGGCATAGTTTTTGTGTTTCGTTAACTGTCCCTGGGCTTGGTCAGGGAATTGTTTGTTGTCAGTTGTCAGTTGTCAGTTGGCAGTTGTTAGTTGTTAGTTGTTAGTTGTTAGTTGTTAGTTGTTAGTTGTTAGTTGTTAGCTAATGACTAATGACTAATGACTAATGACTAATGACCAATGACTGATGACTAATGACTAATTATCGATGATTTCTCCGGTTTTTTTGAGCTGTCGCAGTTTCCGGCCATCTTCGCTAAATGTATAGCAAACGCGGCTGGCTATTTTCTCTTTTTCGGAGTAGTGCATAACATTTGAGCTGTGAATGGGAGCCTCAAACGTGACTATTTTGCCAGATTCTCCCTCTTGCTGGGGCTTGACGTGCTTGGTTCTGATATTGACACCTTTAACAATTACTTTGCTGACTTTAGGATATGTCTTTAAGATTTCTCCGACTTTTCCCTTCTCTTTGCCAGTAATTATTTGCACGGTGTCGCCTGCTTTGACGTGCATTCTGTGGCGCTGCGGTTCGCTAGTTGCTTTACCCTTTTTTCCGTACATTTTAAAGTACCTCCGGGGCTAAGGAAACGATTTTAGTAAAGTTTTTGTCGCGCAGTTCGCGGGCGACGGGGCCGAAGACGCGAGTGCCTTTGGGATTGCCGTCTACGTTGATAATAACGGCGGCGTTATCGTCAAAACGAATGCTCATGCCGCTGTCGCGACGCAGACCTTTGCGGGTTCTGACAATGACGGCCCGGACGACATCTGATTTTTTGACGGCCATATTGGGGATGGCGTCTTTGACGACGGCAATGATGACATCGCCGACTCCGCCGTAGCGGCGGTTGCCGCCTCCCAATACGCGGATGCACATTAGTTTGCGGGCTCCGCTATTGTCGGCGACATTGAGGTATGTCTGGGGTTGAATCATGGTGATTGTTGAGTGTTAACTGTTGAGTGTTAACTGTTGACTGTTGACTGTTGACTGCTAGTTGATTGTTAATTTTCGATCGGGCGATCGCGATATCGCAATTAACTGTTAGCCGTTTTTTGTCCCGAAAATCTCAGCAACCGTCCAGCGTTTGGTTTTGCTCAAGGGTCGAGTTTCAGTGATGCGGACGCGATCGCCAGATTTGCACTGATTTTCTTCGTCGTGAGCTTTGTACCGCTTGGTGCGGACTACGATTTTGCCGTATTTGGTGTGGGAGGAGCGGTTTTCGATTGCTACCACGACGGTTTTATCCATTTTGTCGCTGACTACTACGCCAACTCGTTCTTTAATTGCCATACCTACCTATTGTTGTTGTGCAATTGAGTTTTTTTAGCTAATGTGCGAGCCGAGGCTAGGCTGCTGCTCACTCTTGGCTGACTTCTGCGCTGGGAGCGGAATCTGCGGCTTCTTTAGATGCGGCTAATTTTTCAGCAGCTTCTGCATCAGCAGCGACTTGGCGCTCGCGTTCAACTGTCATCAATTGAGCGACCCGGTGTTTGGCGTGCTTGAACAGGTGAGGCTTTTCCATGCGGCCGGTAGCTTGCTGGAGCCGCAATTCCATTAATTGGCGCTTGACGGCTAAAATTTGCTCTGCTAGTGCTGCATCGCTTAATTCTCTAGCTTCTTTAATCTTGGGCAAAGACATAATTGTGTGCTTTATCGTTAGCGATCGGTATGACAGAAGACAGAATTGTCTAGATGCTGAATGTCGAAGGAAAGAAAAGTTATGAATGGTAGATTTTAAATTGCTGTAGCCGTTTAAAACTTTGACCAATGCCGACCTACTTTTACCTTCGATTATCGCTATGACTGGTCTCCTTCGCGGGTGATGAACTTGGTTTTAATTGGTAATTTGAAAGATGCCAAACGCATTGCTTCGCGGGCAGTTTCTTCACTTACGCCGCCAATTTCAAACATTACCCGACCGGGTTTGACAACGGCAACCCAAAACTCAGGATTACCTTTACCGGAACCCATCCGGGTTTCTGCTGCGCGCTGGGTGACTGGTTTGTCGGGAAAAATGCGAATCCAGATTTTGCCGCCCCGGCGGATATAGCGAGTCATGGCGCGGCGTCCGGCTTCTATTTGGCGGGAAGTGATCCAGGCGGGTTCGATGGCTTGGAGCGCGAAGTCGCCAAAGCTAACTGTGTTGCCGCGGGTGGCAATACCGCTCATTCGCCCGCGCTGTTGTTTGCGGAATTTGGTTCTTTTAGGGCTTAACATGGCTTTGGGAGTTGGGTAATTGGTAATTGGTAATTGGTAATTGGTGATTGCTAATTGCTAATTGGTTTGGAACAACTGACACTTAACAAGTGACAACTAACAGTTAACAATTAGCTAGCCTTCGTTCGATCGATCTTCAAAGTTCTGGCGGCGGCGCTTTTGTTTGGTGCGGGGCACTGCTGCATTTGGTGCGGCTTCTTGTTCCTGTCCGGGAATAATTTCGCCTTTGAAAACCCAAACTTTAATGCCCAGAATACCGTAGATGGTTTGAGCGGTGCAGTAGGAGTAGTCGATGTCTGCCCGCAGCGTGTGCAACGGGACTCTTCCTTCGCGCGTCCATTCGGTACGGGCGATTTCTGCGCCGTTGAGGCGTCCGCTGACTTGAATTTTGATGCCTTGAATGCCGACTTTTTGAGCGCGGGTGATTGCTTGGCGGACGACTCGGCGGAAGGATACGCGCCGTTCTAGTTGCTGAGCGATGTATTCCGCGATCAGTGTGGCATCGGCGTCTACTCGCTGGACTTCGACGACGTTGATGCGGATTTGACGGTTGCTACCGAGTTGCTGCTGCAAACCGACGCGCAAGGTTTCGATGCCTGCTCCACCGCGGCCTACGACAACGCCCGGTCTGGCGGTGAACACTTCTAGGTCGATTTGATCGGCTTTGCGCTCAATTCTGACCGAGGAAATGCCAGCATTGCTGAGGGTTTTGCGGACGTACTTGCGAATTTTATAGTCTTCTTGCAAGAGTTCTGGATAGTTTTTGGGGTCGGCAAACCAGCGAGAGCGGTGCTCTTGGGTAATGCCGAGGCGAAAACCAATTGGATGTATTTTTTGGCCCATAATAGTTGATGAGTTAATTGGTAATTGGTAATTGGTAATTGGTAATTGGTAATTGGTGATTACCCATTTTTTTCAACTTTAAGCTGTTTATTACCTATTACATTTTTCCCTGGTTTAGTTTTCTAGGAGTGGAGCTACTACTACGGTAATGTGACAAGTTGGCTTGCGGATTTGGTAGGCGCGACCTTGAGCGCGGGGTCTGAATCGTTTGAGGACTGGGCCTTGGTCTGCGTAAGCTTGGGAAACTACTAGCTTGGTTTTGTCGAGTCCTGCGTTGTGTTCGGCGTTTGCTACTGCCGATCGCAAAACTTTGACAATTGGTTCGCAGGCGCGGTAGGGCATGAATTCGAGTAGAATCAGCGCTTCTTGGTAGCTTTTGCCGCGAATTTGGTCGAGGACTCGGCGCACTTTGAAGGGGGAGGTTCTGATGTAACGGGCGATCGCCTTAATTTCGGATGTGGTATCTATAGCCATTTCGATTTTGGTAATTGGTAATTGGTAATTGGGGAAAAGGTAATTGGTAATTGGTATTTTTTTTTCCTACTACCTATTACCTGTCACCTAATTAGGCTATCTTTTTGCCTTTTTATCACCACTTTTAGCGTGACCTCTAAAGGTACGAGTGGGGGAAAATTCTCCTAGTTTGTGACCTACCATTTGGTCTGTGAGGTAGACTGGTACGTGCTGTCTGCCGTTATGAACGGCGATCGTGTGGCCTACCATTTGGGGCAGGATTGTGGAAGCTCGCGACCAAGTTTTAATTACTTGTTTTTGGCCGGCGGCGTTGAGTTTTTCGATTTTTGTCATCAGATTATCTGCGACAAACGGGCCTTTTTTTAATGAACGAGACATGGTGTTTCCAATGAGTTCAGTTGTCAGTTGTTAGTTGTCAGTTAGCAGTTGTCATCAGTCAAAAGATACAAACTAATGACTAATGACTAATGACTAATGACTAACTTTGTCTGCCGCCCTTGCCGCGCTTGGAAGATTTGCGGCGGCGCCGGACGATTAAAGCATCGCTGCGTTTGTTTTTGCGTCGGGTTTTTGCACCCAATGCTGGTTTGCCCCAAGGAGTGACAGGCCCCGGGCGTCCGATAGGAGCTCTGCCTTCGCCACCGCCGTGCGGGTGGTCTACCGGGTTCATGACGCTACCGCGAACGGTGGGTCTGCGACCTTTCCAGCGGGTGCGGCCTGCTTTGCCGAGGCTGAGGTTTCTGGCGTCTGTGTTGCCGACTTGACCGATGGTGGCGTAGCAGTCGGCGCGGACTTTGCGCTGTTCGCCGGAGGGCAGTTTGAGGGTGACGTAGCTACCTTCTTTTGCCATTAGCTGAGCGCTGGAGCCTGCGGAACGGACGATTTGTCCGCCTTTTCCGGGTACTAGCTCGACGTTGTGGATGCTGGTACCGAGGGGAATGTTCTTCAGGGGCAGGGCGTTGCCGATCTCGATCGGCGCGTCTGGGCCTGAGACAATTACTGTACCGACGTTTAAGTTTAGCGGGTGCAGGATGTACCGTTTTTCGCCGTCTTTGTAGAACAGCAGGGCGATGCGGGCGTTGCGATTGGGGTCGTATTCGATCGCCTTGACGGTAGCGGGAATGCTGTGTTTGTCGCGGCGGAAGTCGATGTCTCTATACAGCCGTTTGTGACCGCCTCCCCGGTGGCGACAAGTGATGACGCCTCGGTTGTTGCGGCCTTGTTTGGTGTGCTTGTTGCTAGTTAGAGACTTTTCTGGTTCTGATCTGGTAATTTCAGCGAAGTCCGAGACGGTTTGTTCCCGGGTGCTGGAGGTATAAGGTCGGTAAGAACGGATGCCCATAATCGATCTATTTTAGATTTTGGATTTTGGATTTTGGATTTGACGTTTATCGATTTTAGATTTTAGGTTGAAGATTGGCGATCTTTGGTTAACTTACGAGTTTTCTGGTTCGAGAATTTCCACCAGTTAACCGCAATTTAAAATCTAAAATCTAAAATCTAAAATCCAAAATCGTCTAGACTTCTGGGAATAGGAGTTTGCGGATCGAGTCTCCGTCGGTCAGAGTTACGGTTGCTCGCTTGTAACAAGGTTTAAAGCCGACGAATTTGCCAACTCGACGCTTTTTGCGCGGCGGGTTTTGGGTGTTGACTGCGGTGACTTTCACCTTGAATAGTTCTTCGATTGCAGCTTTGATTTGAGGCTTCGTCGCTTTGGGGGCTACGTCGAATGTGAATTGATTTAATTCCATCATTCGGGTAGCTTTCTCGGTGAGAATCGGACGCTGGATCAAATCTGCGTAGTCGCGGGGGTCGATTTTACTCACCGTAAATCTCCTGAATTTTAGCTATGGCTGTAGATGTGACGATAATTTTGTCAGCCGCGAGAACGTCGTAAACATTCAGGGAAGTTGCCAAGATGACGTTTACTAATTCGATGTTGCGTCCTGATAAGTAGACGTTTAGTTGCGGTTCTGGCAAGATTAACAGAACTTTTGTATCGGGTTCGATGCCCCAGCGGGCGATCGCACTCAGCAATTCTTTGCTTTTCGGTCTCGGAAATTGCTCTGCAAATTCTTCAACCACAATGATGTCTTCGGTACGGCTGTAGAAGGCTGTCCGCAAAGCGAGACGGCGTTCTTTTTTGTTCATCTTGACTTCAAAGTCTCTCGGTTTTGGCCCGAAGATGACACCGCCGCCCCGCCACAGCGGAGAACGGATGGAACCTGCTCTGGCTCGACCGGTGCCTTTTTGACGCCAGGGTTTGCGGCCGCCGCCTCTGACTTCCGATCGAGTTTTGGTGCAAGCATTTCCTTGACGGGCGTTATTCATTTGCCGCGTCAATGCTCTGTGAACGATGTGAGACGCATTTTCTTCTTTGGCTACGCGCAGTTCTAAAGTTGTTTCCCCAACTTCTTCGCCTTGCCAATTTCGCACTACACAGTTAACCATATCTTTTGTCCTTTGTCCTTTGTCTGTTGTTAGTTGTCTGTTATTAGTTGTTATTTGTTAGTTGTTATTTGTTATTTGTTAGTTGCTACTAATGACAAATAACCATAACTAATGACTACCACCCAACTTTTTTCTCAGGCACAACATTGACTAAGGCGCCAGCTTTGCCGGGAACTGCTCCCTTAATTAGCAGCAAATTCTGCTCTGCATCCACCCGGACAATTGTTAGTTTGCGGACGGTGACTTGAACGTTGCCCATACGTCCTGCCATTTTTTTCCCGGGATAAACGCGACCCGGAGTAGTTCCAGGTCCGATCGATCCAGGCTCGCGGTGATTCTTGGAACCGTGAGACATTGGGCCTCGTTTAAAGTTGTGGCGCTTTTGGAAGCCTGCAAAACCTTTACCGATGCTTGTACCGATGACATCTACTATTTGTCCCGGTGTAAAAGTATCGGCTTTTAGTTGTTGGCCTAATTCAAATGAACTGGTGTCTTCCAAGCGGTATTCGTGCAAGTGGCGCAATGGATTCGCCCCCGACTTGGCAAGGTGTCCTAATTCTGGCTTGTTGAGAGCCTTTGGTTTGACTTCGTTGTATCCAACTTGAACGGCACCGTAGCCGTCAGTTTGTTTTGTTTTAATTTGCGTTACTGTACAAGGCCCTGCTTGTATGACGGTGACAGGGATTGCTCTCCCTTGCTCGTCAAACACTTGAGTCATGCCTAGTTTAGTGCCAAGAATGCCTACAGACACGGATTTTTTTCCTTTTATTTACGCAAGAGGTTTCGGATTGCGAAGTTTACGTCAATCCGCTTGCTCTTGTGCAGAAACATTTATTTCAGTGTTCCTGCAATTAACTGTTATCAACCAACAGCCTTCCTCGGTGTTTAAAATTGGAGTTTTAAATTTGGGAGCGAGCTTGTGGAAGTCTTGCAAGGGTTGAGATTCGCGGCTTTTTACCTGCTAAATCTCCGAGTTTTTTCTCGGTCTTGCTTGTTTGCGCCAGGACTTGAGCAGTAAACCACTCAGTATCCTTTACGGCGACAATTCACAATAGTACATGAAGTGTTTGGCGTTTGTCAAGGCCGAGAAGATAACTTTTCGCCTCTGAAGAGAGGATTTATAATGTTTCAAGCTCGCAAGCAGCGATCGACCAAATTTTGATACAGCAGGAAACACAAATTTATGGGACTGATTACGACGGGATCTGATCTGATTCGGGATTTGGAAAAGTCGGGGTCGCTGGCCCTGTACGTTCCTTTAGAGGGAGGATTTGAGGGGCGCTACCTGCGGCGGCTCAGGGCTGCGGGCTACGGTGCGTACACCATTACGGCGCGGGGTTTGGGCGATTTAGCGATGTATTTGACGGGGGTTCACGGGGTGCGACCGCCGCATTTGGGCAAGAAAACTACTGGTAATGAAGGGGCTGTGGGTTATACGTACTACGTGCCGCCGATGTTGAAAACTCAATTAGACAATTTGCCGCCGAAAGCAAAAGGACTGGTGCTGTGGATTATTGAAGGGCAGATTTTGTCGAGTCAGGAGATTGAGTATTTGACTGTTTTGCCGACGTTAGAACCGCGAGTTAAAATAGCAGTGGAGATGGGGGGCGATCGAGCTTTTAGCTGGAAGCCGCTTAAAGATGCTTTAGTTGCAGCTTAAATTCCGGTATTTGCGATCGCAAATCAACTAAAAAAACGCAGCGAGCAACAAAAGCTCAACAGCTTCTGCTCGCTGGTTTTGCTCTTTTTTGGAAAAACTTAATTAACAGGAAAAATCTTATGCTTCAGAACCGCGATTATACAATTATCATTGACAAAAGCGGCAGTATGTACACGAAAGACCAGATGGGCGGTAAAAGTCGGTGGGCGCTCATGCAAGAATCGACGATCGCACTGGCGAATAAATGCGAAGAACTCGACCCCGACGGCATAACAGTTTATGTGTTTTCCGGTCGCTTCAAGCGCTACGACAACGTAACATCGGCTAAAGTCGTGCAAATTTTCCAAGAAAACGAACCTTCTGGGACTACGAATTTAGCCCTCGTCCTGCAAGACGCTCTGAACAGTTTTTTTCAGCGCAAAGCATCCGGTAAGACCAAGCAAAATGGGGAAACAATATTAGTGGTGACGGACGGGGAACCGGACGATCGCAAAGAAGTGATGAAAACGATTATAGAGGCTTCGCGGAAGCTCGATCGAGATGAAGAGTTGGCGATTTCTTTCATTCAAGTAGGAAATGCGCCGGAAGCTACTAAGTTTCTCAAGATATTGGATGACGAACTGCAAAGCGCCGGGGCTAAATTCGATATCGTTGATACTGTCACGATGGATGATATTGAAGGAATGACCCTGACGGAGGTATTGCTGAATGCAATAACTGATTGAGGAGGCGGGGGAAGTTTCCGTGATTGTATTGGGGCCAGTTGGCCCAGCAGCATTTTTTAGGGGGTTTAAGTTATGGAGTCGATCGATCGCCTGTTAGCTGAACTTAAGGCAGAGTATCAAGCATCTCAAAAACAAGCTGATGAGTTGAAAAGTCAGCCGCTGGTGCAAGCACAAGCGCCTTTGCAACAAGCAGCAGCGCCGTCAAATCCAACATTTAAAACATCAGATATAAATTTGTCTGCTGGTCATTTAGACAAGGATTTAGCTCAAATTAAGGCTGAGTACGAAGCACAAAATAAAGCTCAGGAAGTGGCTTTACAGGAACCGCTTCAGGCTGAGCACGAAGCGCAAAATAAAGCTCAGGAAGTGGCTTTACAGGAACAGCCGCCAGCAGAAAAAGTCGCGGGGCCGCAGTTGCAGGTACAAACGCACAGGCAGAAAGTGAGGCAAGCTCAGGTTTGGCTGAAAAAGTTGGATAAGAATTCCGATGAGGGATATTGGTTCGATCAGTTTGCTTTTAGGTATTCTTCGAGGATAGATGCGGCGATCGACTATTTGCAAGCGGTGAATGAGTTTGATTGATTCAACTACACGGTATTCACAATTTGTCAGGACGGTTTTTGGTTAATTGCGATTTCTATTTTTTGGGTTCTTCATTAGTTGGTATGCTAAACTAACAATTAAATGCTTGCGTAAGCAAACATCTATTTTTGTAGTTGTC
>NZ_JAUBRJ010000003.1:203682-263374 GCF_036701805.1 Microcoleus sp. N3A4 | reverse complement strand
ACTGCAAGGGCAAATGTCTTTGTTCGGTATGTTTGACTTGGGCTAAAGCCCCATGTCTTTAGACCGGGGTTGCTTACAGGATGGTTGCGTAAGTTCTGGTAAATTAACCCAATTCAACGTCAAGCGCGATGGCTATTAGAACCCAGACTTCTTTAAGAAGTCTGGGTTCTGGGTGTTCTGTTTTTTTAGGTGTGTCTACTGAGTTATCATGAGAATTCAGGCTGAACGGTGCGATCGCACTCAACTCTCCCGATTAATCAGCCTGACAAAATGCTGACATCATCAGTGTTGATTATCCTTAACTGTCGTATCTAAGCTCAATTTTACCGATAAAACTACATACCAACACCAATAAGTACCAATCGCCAATAATCCCCCTTCTGTCATATTAGTCATTAGCATAAATGTTAATAGATACAAAGCCAAAGCTGACTCTGGAAAACTTTCTTTAATCAGGTACTTTACACCTCTAAAGATATTATTAAAAAAGGAAAAAATAAACAACAACAATCCACCCCAACCCAGTTCGCAAAGTATATCAATAAAACCATTGTGGGAGTGGGGTGGCACAAAACCAGATTTAACGTCTATAATTCCGTAAGCTGGGTCTTCTAAGCCCCGCCAAGATTGCCAAAATCCTCCCATTCCATAACCAAATATGGGACTGTTGTGATTAATTCTATCAATAATTAAAGGCCAAAAGTTTGTACGACCCGTTAAAGTCATATCTTTTTTCAAACCATCCACAACAATAGCCTCTAAATTATTTAACACCACAATAGCAATACATATACTGCCCACCAAAAACAACAGAAAGCAGAGAAAAGCCCATTTTACAGGTAATCTTTTTAAGACGGACAAATAAACCCAAAAAGTGATTAATATCACTGTCAGAATTCTACTAGCACCACTACAACCTTTTTGCAATCCTACTAAAGCTATTAGAGTTATAAATAATGATAAATATCGATATTTTTTTTCTTTCGCAGCATATAAAATCCATAAAGAAGCAGTGTTAGCCATTTGAAAAGAAAAAGGATTTTTATGGCTTAAAATTCCCGTCCAACAGCCGTCCGATGATGGATTTGTTTGCACGACTCCCCACAAAGCTAATAAACAACTTAGCCATCTCAATAATCCATAAATTTCCAACCAACTATATTGTTTGCCTACATACATAGAAACCAGTGTTATTCCCCACATACTCAAAATAGCCCGATAACTATGTTCAGGAGTTTGTGACCACAACCCTGATAAAGTCATCATTAACAAAAATAAACAGAAAAAACCGTCTCCTAAAATCCATTTTATAGCTACAGGAACTAGATTTTTTGTGGTTTTACTCAAGCGGGGGACTAAAAGTATAATCATGCCGGAATAAATGGCAAGTTGACCGATAATAGTTGGCGCTGTAGTTTTTAAGTTAGAGAAAATGATAGGATGGAGTTTTTGAAAAAGCATCGGCGTGACTCCAGAGCTACTAGTGATAGTAAAAAAAAGTATGCCCACAAAAATTTTTTCTAATCTGGCAGCAAATTTGTGATGGCGGGCGACTAAAATATAAATAGTCACAAAGGCGATCGCCACCAAACAAAAAAGCATCAACATAAACATCGGAACCCTTAAAATATCTTTCATGGCTTTACCTCGAACGTCAAATTTGTTACTAAGTAGGTAGGCGCAAATCAACCAGTTCATGTAACAGAATGTAAAGTGAGCGTAAGCCCGCTCGATTGCTTCGTTTCACTTCGTTTCGCCTCGCTTTTGACTACTTATGTATTTTCATACTCATCTACTTACCTATGAAATGGCTAACCCTTCCTGCTTTACACCTGCCACTGCTAATGCTTGTGTTCGTTTTTTCCTACCCTCAAACCAACCTCGCTCAGTCCCCCTCCCCCACAATTAGCACTAATACTGACTATTATCTAGGTGGTGGAGATAATATTAGAATTGATATCTACGATGTACCGCAGCTTAGTGGGGAGTATCAAATTCCCGCTGGGGGAGCTATTCAAATGCCCATTATTGGTAGTATTTCCCTTCAAGGATTAACTTTAGAACAGGCAGCCCAAGTTATCACTAGAGCTTATGGCCGGATCGTCAAAAGACCTTTAGTTACCATCAGCTTACAAGCTGCCCGCCCGCTCAATATTTGGTTGTCTGGTGAAATAAGTCGTCCCGGCTCATACTTATTGCCCCTAGCTAATGGAGGTGGAACTAGACCGTCAGTTCAGTTTCCCACGCTGCCTCAAGCTTTAGAAAAAGCTGGGGGTATTCGAGCTAGCGCTGATATCCGCCGAGTAATTGTCCGACGCCGCCTCAAGGCCAACCAAGAGATAACTATCACTTATAACCTGTGGGATTATTTACAAACAGGTCAAACCACCCAAGACCTAACGTTGCGAGATGGAGATCAAATATTGGTTCCCCCTCAAGAAAAAATTAACTTAGCAGAAACAAATCAAGTTAGTGAATCTAATTTTTATATACCAGCAGATCAACCCCGTACTGTGTCAGTATTAGGAGAGGTTAAGCGCCCCGGTAGGTATGTTGCGATCGGTGGTGATACCCAAAATGGTCAAAGAACCAACGGACAGCCGACCATCATTCGTGCTCTACAACTAGCTGGTGGCATCACATCAATTGCCGATATTCGCCAAATCCAACTCCAACGTTATACGAGAAATGGCAAACAACAAATCAGCACTATCAACCTTTGGCAATATTTGCAAGAACAAGATGCTTCTCAAGATACTATATTACAAGAAGGAGATATCATCTTTGTCCCTACAGCGACAGCTATCGACCCAGGAGAAGTTTCTGTTCTAGCTACTTCTAGCTTTGCTTCGGCGACTGTGCAAGTGAGTATTATCGGAGAAGTCAATACTCCGGGGGCGTTGAAATTACCTGCTAATACTACCTTAAATCAAGCAATTTTGAGTGCTGGTGGTTTCAAGCAAAATCGTGCCAACTCTAGATTTGTAGAACTGATTAGGCTGAATCCTAATGGCACTATATCTCGCTCCCAAGTACCAATTAATTTGAATCAGGGAATCGATGCTCAAACCAACCCAATTATTCAAGATAATGACATAATTATAGTGGCACGTTCGAGGACTACTGTCTGGATAGACAACATTAACAATATTCTCACACCAGCTAATAATATTATTGGTGGAATTCTCGTTCCCACCAGACTCATAGAGCTACTCAAAATCTTAGTTAATTAGGAATTAAATAACATTTGTCTTATGGATAAAAAACTGTTTTCTTCTCTCAAAAATGACCTTGACGGTCAATATCTGTCTGTTCCCTCCGCTAATTACCTAGCTAGTAGCCCAGAAGATGACGACCAAGTGCTTGATATGAATTGGGTACTAGCTGTACTCAAGCGTCGTGTTCTGGTGATGGTCATAGTATCTGCAGCCATAGCTACTTTGAGTGGTAGTTTCATTCTCTGGAATGCCAAAAAAACTATTTCTGAATACCAAGGAAAATTTACGGTTTTAGTAGAACCGATTACTTCTGACGATCAGCTAGCAAAGCTCTTTGTCCAAGCTCAAGACAATAGTTTGGGTATCACAGAACTGAGCAAAGTTAAATCCTCATCGCAAGAAAATTATTCGGTGGACTATCAAAGCTTAACGCGGGTTTTAAAAAGCCCTGAAGTGTTATTACCATTATTGAAAAGATTGCAAACAAAATATCCACGGTTTGATTATAAAAATCTTATTAACAACCTGGATGTCCAGCGGATTACTTTTGTACAAGATGGCAAAGAGGCGGGTACTAAACTATTAGAAATTAGTTACCGCGATCGCGACTCAAATCGCATAGAATATGTGTTAGAAGAAACTTTAAAATATTACATGGAATATATGCGCCAAGAGCGGTTAAAAATTAGCAGCAAAGGTATTGACTTTATCGACAAACAAATACCACAACTCCAGCAGAAAGTAGATAAATTGCAAAAAGAATTACAAGCATTAAGAATTAAGTATAACTTTAATCAGCCAGATGTAGGTAGCCGCCTGCTATCAGATCAGATAAATTCTTTGGCTAATCTTCGCATAGAAGTGGAAGCACAATCAGCACAAAGTATCCGTCAATATGAAATATACAAACAACGCTCTGCAAATGGTGATAATCGTTGGATTGTTGATATTAGTCCTAAGTCTTATGAAAGTTTAATGGGAAAAGTCAATGAAATAGAGTCGCAATTAGCTTTAAGCTCTACTCAATTTTATGAAAATAGCCTTCCCATTCAATCTTTGCGGGAAAAGCAGCAAAGTTTGCAGGATTTAATGCAAAGAGAAGCTATATCTGTTCTGTTTCAGATGAAAGCACAAATAGAACAGTTGGAAGCTCGCGAGCGGGTGCTAGCTAATAACCAAAAATCACTGCAAGACAAAATAAATGAAATGCCCCAGGCTCAACGTCGCTATGACGGCATACAATTAGAACTAGAACTAGCTAAAGATAATCTTAAACTGTTCCTAGGTAAACAAAAAACTTTACAACTAGATGCTGGTCAAATTGATAGCTCTTGGAAAATTATAGCTAAACCAGAGTTAGTCAGAGACGATAATGGTACTCTCCATGCAGTAAAAGAAAAACCAACTCGCCGCCACTTAGCGATCGCGATCGTTATTAGCAGTTTACTAGGTATTGCTATAGGTTTCCTAGTAGAAGTTTTAAATACAGTTTTCCATACTCCCGAAGAAATTAAATCTGCAACTAAACGTCCTCTTTTGGGAGTAATTCCGATCGCCAAAGCAATGAAAATTAAATCCCTTAGAGGGAAAAGTGCTCCACCTAAATTCACTAGCGTCAGTTCAACTTCTAACAGTCCAAACTCAAGACGAATAATAGCGTCTAATTACCAAGATTTTCCTTTGATAGAGGCATTTCACTACTTATACACAAATATTCACTTATTGAGTGCTGAACATCCCATAAGTTCTTTAACCATCACTTCGACGGTTAGAGGTGAGGGTAAGTCCACTGTAGCAGTTTATTTAGCTAAAACTTCTTCTGCTGTTGGTAAACGAGTATTATTAGTGGATGCTAATCTGCGTTTTCCTCAACTGCACACATACCTTGGCTTATCAAATATTAAAGGTTTAAGTAATACTTTGACTTCTGATTTAAGCTTAAATGAGGCCATCCAGCGATTGCCAGACAATGACAATCTTTTTGTCCTGACTGCTGGTACAATTACCCCAGATCCCATTAAATTACTTTCTTCCAGAAAGATGCACTATTTAATGGAACAATTCCTAGCCTTATTTGATTTAGTAATTTACGATACGCCACCTTTAATTGGTTTAGCTGACGGTCATTTACTAGCTTCTCAAACTGATGGTACAGTGCTGATAGTAAAAATAGAAAAAACCGATCGGGGCATGGTAAGCAAAGCTTTAGATCAACTAAATATAGCCGATTTTAAAGTATTGGGAGTAGTAGCTAATGGGGTTAAAGGACGATAAAATGGAGTTATATCAATTCCGGTTGCACTGCTGCGGAATAGTTGACAGTTGATAGTTGACAGTTGACAGTTGACAGTTGACAGTTGACAGTTGACAGTTGACAGTTGACAGTTAAAAATCTATAGCCTTTCTCAAAAAGATGAGGTATGATTGACAGATTATATAACCACTTAAACTGAGAGGGCTGAAGCCCAACTACGTACCTCATCTTTCTGAGAAAGGCTATAAAATATAAAATCTAAAATCTAAAATCGGTTGACAGTTGACAGTTGACAGTTGACTGTTAAAAATCTAAAATCGGTTGACAGTTGACTGTTAAAAATCTAAAATATAAAATATAAAATATAAAATCGGTTGACTGTTGACTGTTGACTGTTAAAATCTAAAATCGGTTGACAGTTGACTGTTAAAAATCTAAAATATAAAATCTAAAATCTAAAATCGGTTGACAGTTGACTGTTAAAAATCTAAAATCGGTTGACAGTTGACTGTTAAAAATCTAAAATCTAAAATCTAAAATCTAAAATCTAAAATCGGTTGACTGTTGACTTGATTTTATGATTCCGATGCAACCGGAAACGATATTATACAGCATATTCCAGGTTCATGAAGTACACTTTTCAGCTATATTGTGTGATACGTGTTATGTAGGGTGCGTCGCTGCGGAGTCGGTTCAATGAAACTTGCAGATTGACGGTTGGCGACGCACCTTACTTACTAAAAGATTTTGTGTACCGCACATACATGGAATATGCTGTATAACCGCAGAAAGAAGTAAGAAGTCGATGTAAAATGCCCGATCGGTAAATTAATCTAATTAAACGTAAAACGAGCTCGCTGTTAGAACCCCGACTTCTTAAAGAAGTCGGGGTGGTAATTAGATCGCGACCTAAGAAAGAGTTTTTCGAGCGCGTTCCGATCGCTCTTCTGCGGTATCCATAACATCCGCCATTTTATCCACCATTTCCCCTGGATAATTTTCCAGTACCCGAGTAGAAAGCGAAATTCGGCCGCGACTTTCATCGAGGTCAACCACCAGCGCTTTCAGGGGTTGACCGGGAGCAAAGAGCTTTCCAAGGTTATCAATGTATTTTTGGCTGACTTGCTTGATGTGCAGCAAACCGCTAACTCCTTCCAAATCCACAAAAACGCCAAAAGGCTTGATGCTGCTGACTTTTCCTTCCACCAACTGACCGATTTGCAAATCCTTGAAGGCATTCGATTGAGTGGCCATCCGCTGGGAAAGTACGAGTTTTTCTCGATCGCGATCGACCTCCAAAAAATTCACGCTCAAAGATTGACCGATCAGCGATTCTATGTTATCGCGTTCCACTAAGTGCGATCGGGGAATAAAACCGCGCATTCCCTGAACATCTACAGTCACGCCGCCCTTATTCGCCCCAGAAACCCGCACCTGAAGAACTTTTCCAGTTTCCTGCAATTCAATTAAATCTTCCCAAGCTTGCTGAATTTGTAACTGCCGCAGAGACAAGGTAACTTGGCCATCTGCATCTTGTTCGCGGATAATCAAAAAGTCCCGTTCCTCATCCAGCGGAACCACTTCCGACAAATCAGTTACCGTTCTCAAAGCAGCCTCTTCGATCGGCAAAAAAGCCGAAGACTTGCCGCCGATATCAACATACGCGCCGTTTGAGTCGTACTCGAACACTTTGCCGCGCACTACTTGTCCCTTCTGGAACTCGTAATTGTGCTGTTCGAGGGCTTTAGCAAAATCATCCATTGAAAAGGATGCTTTTGCGCTTTGAGAACCTGTAGATTTGGAATTCATGTCAGTTTAGTTGTCAGTTGTCAGTAATTTAGTTGTCACTTGTCAGTAGAAAAATTTTCCCACTCTCCCCATCTTCCCATCTTCCCATCTCCCCATCTTCCACTCTCTAAGCTGGTTGAAGTTGCTGATGAAATAGCTGCTTCACCTGCACCCACGAATCTGCTGCTGCGGTAGCGTCGTAACTGCCGCGGTGGTCGCAGAAGAAGCCGTGATCGGCATTGTAGCGGAAAATTCGGTGAGAAATATGGTGTTTTTGCAATTCAGCGGCGATTTGGTCAACTTGTTCTAACGGAATGCTGGGGTCTTGAGTGCCGAAAAAGGCGTAGAGAGTGCCTTTAATGTCTGCTGTGCGGGCGATCGTCGGGGTTCCACCGCCGGGGGTTAGAGTGGCGACACCAGCGCCGTAGAACGACGCTGTAGCCTTGATTTCGGGCAAAGTAGCGGCGAGGTAGGCGACGTGTCCCCCAAAGCAGAAACCGATGCAGCCAAAACCTGGCTGTTTGACAGAGGGTAGAGTTTTGAGGTAATCGATGGCGGCTTGGATGTCGCCGAGAAGTTCGGAAGCTGTGGTTTTTTCTTTGTATTCTCTGCCGATTTTGATGTCTTCGGGTGTGTAGCCCGTTTCAAAGCCGGGGGCTTGACGCTGGTAAATGGCTGGGGCGATCGCCACATATCCTTCTTTTGCTATTCTTTCGGTAACTTCGCGGATGTGCGAATTGACGCCAAAGATTTCTTGAATCACGATAACTGCGGGAAATTGCCCTTCTGCTGCGGGTTGGGCTAGGTAAGCGGCGATTTGCAAATCTCCGTTGGGAAATGTGATGTTAGCTGTGCGAATTTCTGAGTTTGTCATAGGGAGTTTTAGTGCAAATTTTGCTCTATAGCAATTCTATTTCATTTTTGAATGATATTTTTTTAACGAACCGCGAAGGCCGGTTAGCGAAGCGCTTCGTTTCAACTTACATCTTTCACCATTCTCAATTACCTATTTAGGAACAGGCATCTTGCCTGTTCCACAAAACTTAATTTTATTGTGGAACGGGCATCTTGCCCGTTCTTGACAATGGCAAAAGATGTAATTTTTAGTTTTTGAGTACCTAATTACCATTTTTACAATATCGCATTACCCGGAAATCTCTGCTTCAAAACAGGCATCACCGGACAAGGTTTTTGCTCCTGTAAATTCTCTGGTTTGTTCCAACTAAAAGGCCCTTTCTTCTCCGCAGCCATCCACAGCAAGCTTTTTGCTCGCGTCATCGCCACATACAGCAGTCGAAACTCTTCTGCTGTTTTCAAATAACCTGCTTGTTCCCACGCTTCGCCTAGATTTGGTAAAGGATATTTTTCGTGCAAACTTGCTCTAATTTGTGCTCTCGCTACCTCTGCTAAAGTGAAATCTCCTAAAAATCGGGCTTGGGGCAAAACTCGCAAATTTCCGGGGATGGTTTGTTCGTGTAAAAACGGCAAAAATACACAATCCCAATCTAATCCTTTAGCTTTGTGCATGGTAATAATTGTTAGTTGACCTTTGCTGGTATAGCGTTCTTCTATTTTGTCGTCTGCATCCACAGGTTCAAATCTTTCGGAACTGACAATTTCGCTCAGTACGTCCAAAATATTTCGCATTGAATTGTTGCCTGCTGTTTGGATTGCTACCCGTTCTGCTAATTTGTCGGCGGTGGCTAATTCTGTTTGGTCGTATTGCAGCGCTAAGGCTAAGAAGGAAATGATTTGGTAGGGTGGCAGTTCTAAGCTAGCTTGCAGCAAACCGCAGCAAAAATAGCGGCATTTGCGAACTGGTTCTGACTGCTGCGGGTCTAGCGGGCCTGGGTAAAGGAATTGCTCGGGGCTGGTAGCAAAAGCATTGTAGTCTTGTTTGGGGATGAGTTGCCGATCGCTCAAAATCTTTAATGCTGCTTTCAGGTAGTCTGGAGAGTGCGGGCGATCGAGAAATTGCAGTAATGTTAAGATTTCCCAAGGCACTTGAGAATGTCTGTCGCGCTCTCCCACATCCTCTATTTTAATCCCGTATTTCCGCAAATCAAAGCTTAATCCGTGTTTTTGAGGATTTTCCAGCACTTCTTTGATAAACTTGCCTTGTTTGTTTTCCCGCACCAAAATAGCCATCGATTTCAGATTTTCTAACGGCAATTTTGCGCTATTTTCCCCATCGCTCGCTTCTGCGCCTAAATCGATAGCTTTTTCATTCCTTGCGAATTCAAAATCGGCGGGTAAAAATTCCTCTACTAACTCAATTACCCGCTTCCCAATTAACTCAACTGTATGGTAAATATCGCGGGGAGTATGCAATTCTAAGCCTCGACCAATGGGGGCGGAATTTGCATTCTGTTGCGGGTCATCGCTGGGTACTGGCTTAATAGTTTGGTCGCGAAAAGGCTGTTCCGTTCCCGCTAATTTCGAGCTGTTTACCCATTTCAACATAAAGTTAGCTGCATCGATAATCACCTGGGTGCTGCGGCCTGCACCGTCCATTGTCGCTAACTTGTTTTCCACTTCGCAGTCTTCGCAAAATTTCCGAAAATAAATCGGGTCTGCGGGTGTAAAAGTAGAATTAATTGCTTGATTTGGGTCGCCAACTCTGATAAAATTGGGAGGTGAGTTAGGACGCTCGGGATCGATCGCCAATGTTTCCAAAAGCCGAGTCTGCAAAGGTGTAGAATCTTGGGCTTCGTCCTCGAAAACGGCAAATACTTGCTTTTGCTCGATCGCCCTCGCCCTCGGATTGTCCAACACCCGCAAAGCTGCTAAAATCATCTCGTCGTAATCGATGAATTCCCGACTCCTCAACAAAGCCTGATATTTTTGATATAAACCCCCAGCTACCGCTAAAATTTCATAACCGTCGCCCGAATCAAGAGCGCTCATTTCTAACAACTCTTCTGGAAACAAACCAGAAGATTTCGCCTCGTGAATCACAGTTTTAGCTAACTGCGGCAAAATCTCCGTCCGCAAAACCGATTGTCGCCGCAATCTCTCCGTTTCCTCTCCGTCAAATTGCTGTCCTTCCAACAAAACTTGATATCGGCGGGGATTTTCAGCGATCCAAAGTTCTACACAAGTGCGAATTAAGCGGTGACTTTGAGTTGGAGTAACTAAAGTAGAATTTTCTAAATTTAAACCCGACAAATCGGGATGGCGCATCGCAATATTTAAAGCTAAACCGTGCAAAGTGTGCACTGCAAAACCGCCTTGATATAAAGACAATTGTTGCAGTCTTTCGCGAATTTTAGCTTTAATATTAGCAGCAGCCGATCGCGTAAATGTCACGACAATTAACTGGCGGCGGTTGTGAAGCTGGTTGCGGGCGATCGCAATTGCCGACGCAGCAGCCATTCCCGTAGACTTCCCGGCCCCGGGAACCGCCGAAACAGCAAGGGGGCCGCCTTCCCAATCCGCCATGTCCTGCTGCCCCGCACGCAAGCTTTCGCGAATTTTAAGGCAAGCTTGTTCTCGCAAAATCGCCGCAGCCACTGAGTCTGAAAGCGCTGAGGCTACATCCGGGCGATCGGTATTGGTTGTCGATCGCATAAAATCAGTATCAAATTCATCTGTCATTCGATTTTAGATTTTAGATTTTAGATTTTAGATTAGAAAAATATTTGTCGCGTTCAGCCTTTTTAAACGGTATCAGACACCGAGTTGCTTTAGTTGCGATCGCCTATGCCCAGAACCCAAACCGTCAATCGATTTTAGATTTTAGATTTTAGATTTTAGATTGAATAAAGCGACCCCGCTCAGAAATCTGGGCACTGGCGGGAGCGAGGAGCTTTTTTCTCGCTCCACGGATGAATCCGGGGACTTGCGACCAAATTGTTTTCGGTCATCACACCGATATTTATTGGCTTTCATCTGCGTTTATCTGCGGTTAAAAATCCCAAAGTATTCAACCTCTACCGTTTCCATTTCGGTATCGGCTAAACTAATGCTATCTATTCGAGCTTAAATTGAAACCAGCATAAAATTCAATACCCAAGCCTTTTTTATAGGAGTCACCCAAAATGAAAACTCACCTCAAAATCAATTCCCCCCCGCCCAAGCCAAACCCAAACCCAGCCAACAACAGCACAACTCGTTTTGCTGTGGCGGTATTCTTAACTTTATCTTCAGCCGTTGCTTTGCCTAGCTGCGGAGGAGATTCAACCAGCAGCGCTCCACCCGGCGGAGCTTCATCCAGCAGCCGTGAAAACCAAGTTGCCGCATCGGCTCCACCACCCCCACCAGCACCCGAGCAAGCAGCCCAAAGGTCAAAAACTCCTGGTGCATCAAAAAAAGCAGCAGAAACTCCAGCAACCCGTCCCCAACTGATTAAAAAAGCCGAACTCAGTGTAGTTGTCAAATCTATTGACGCCAGCACTAAATCTGTTACTAATATTGTCGAAAAACAGCAAGGCGATATCTTGGGTTTCCAAAATCAAAAGCCGCCGGATTCGAGTGTCCGCCAAACCGCGTCTGTGGAGATTCGCGTGCCTCAAGAACGGTTAGAAACTACTTTAGACACTTTGGCAAAACTCGGAACTGTAGAGAACCGTGCTCTGACGGCTGAGGATGTTACCGATCAATTAGTTGACAATGAGGCTAGGCTGCGGAACCTCCGCAAATCGGAGCAAATGGTGTTAAAAATTATGGAGCGATCGGGTTCTGTCGGCGACGTGCTCAAAGCTGCTCAAGAGTTGAGCAATATTCGGGAGTCGATCGAACGCATTGACGCTCAGTTAAAAAGTTTGCGAAATCAAGTAGCCTATTCGACTATTAGCTTAACTCTAGAAGCTGCAGTATCGGCTCAACAAACTCCCGAACCTTCTCTAGGTTTGCGGGTGCAGGAAACTTGGGGGAAAGCGACTCATTCTGTGGGTGAATTGACGCTCGGTTTGTTTGGTTTGGGTATTTGGCTGTTGGCTTACAGTCCTTATTTGCTGTTAATTGCCGCTGCGGTTTACGGCTTTAATCGATTTAAGAAACAGCATTCTGTTCCGAAAATTCAAGAACCGAAACCGCCTCAGTAGTCAGTAGTCAGTAGTCATTAGTCATTAGTCAGTAGTCAGTAGTCAGTAGTCATTAGTCAGTAGTCATTAGTCAGTAGTCATTAGTCATTAGTCATTAGTCATTCCACCCACGTAAAATTTATGTATTGTGGAACGGCCGGAGAACCCGTTCTTAAAACCAACGACAACTGACAACTGACAACTAACAACTAACAACTGACAACTAACAACTGACAACTAACAACTAAGGAATGAAAAATAAATAACTTGCACAATTAAACCCCAGAAGCCTCGATCCAAGGTAAACTATTGCTCTATTAGTCACCTTATTTATTTTTCATTCCTAAGAGCGCTGAAGCGCAACTACGTACCAGTCATAGGTATGTAGTTGCGCTTGGGCGCTCTTTCGTAGGCTAAGGAATGAAAAATAAATAACTTGCACAATTAAACCCCAGAAGCCTCGATCCAAGGTAAACTATTGCTCTATTAGTCACCTTATTTATTTTTCATTCCTAACAACTAACAACTAACAACTAACAACTAACAACTAACAACTAACAACTAACAACTAACAACTAACCACTGACAACTGACAACTGACTAATCATCAATTTGCCATCCATCTTTGGTATAGTCTTCATCCACAATCTTTTTCGGACGCATCACCAGAACAACTCGCCCCAAAATAGGAATATCCGGGGATTGTTCAAACCAGTACAGTTCTAAATTGCCAGCGTTATCGGCGAGGAAATAACTGTCAGCATCCCACTGTCTTTGGGCTCGATCGGCAATAATCAAAACTTCTTCAACTTTACCTTGCAGCGGTACCGGCAATCGATCGCTCATTTCCAAAACCGCCACCGGATCTTCCGCGTTCAAGATTACCTGCCATCCGGGAATCGCCACCCAAGCTCCCGCTCCCGAAAATTTTACCATTCGGAACGGCTCGATTTCCTCCGGCAAAGGCACTGCCAGCAAATCTGTCGTAGAAAGCGGCAATTTGCCCACAACCGGGACAACCCGGGGCAATTGTTCCTCAGAATCGAGCCGGTAGACGGGCAAGCGGGGCGCTTCCTTTCTCGAAACTACGGTAAAATCCACGAGCAACTGCTCGATTTGCCCCCTAGCGGTTTGGCTGCTAGCTAATTTTAAACCGCGAGCAATTAAGCGCGATCGCTCTTGCAAATCGCTTTTCTGTCTCGCCAATTGCCAGCACTGGTAAGCTACAGCATCCCCTGGAGTGTCTGTGAACCCTTGGGGAAGACTGCCGAAGTGCGAAAACTCCTTGATCGCTTTAGCAACTTGGCGAGCATCGTCAACATCCAAATTGTGTGCTAGCATCAAAGCCGCCGCCCCAGCCCGCTCTACTTGAGAGAGAATCCGAAACTCGTATAAGATATCACTACCTTTGCGGAGGAAGTGCGATCGAACTTCCTCTGAAGCCCCAGCGTTGACCATGCTGGTGTAAACTTGGGCTGCGACGCTGACTTGATTTTGCTGAATTGGCTCAAAACCAGTTTCTTCAAAAATCCTTTGAGAGTTGTATGCCGCTTTTTGGAGTGCAGTGCAGGCCTGTCCCCACTCTACCCAAGTGCCTTCTTTTCGGCGGAGCGATCGAATTAACTTTTCGACATCCACAGCATTGGTGGAGGGTTCAGATGCTGGAGGGAAGGAATCTTGCGGTGTATCAGTCATAATTGGATTAAAAATCAGCGCTAAGTTATGTGTGATTGGATACCAGCAAGGCTTCTGTCGCCGCAGAGCTATAGATTGATAGTAAGTGAGTTATGAGACTATTGTTACAGAATAGTTGCTCGCCCAAATTTATAAAGGGGAGTTTATCCTATTGTTATGTATAATGCCATTCCAGAGCTAGATCAAATTAAACGCCAGCTCATGACCCTACACCGACCGAAAAAACCCAAAATGCTGGTAGTAGACGACGAACCAGACAATCTGGATTTACTCTACCGCACTTTCCGACGAGATTTTAACGTGCTCAAAGCTGAGAGCGGAATTCGCGCCTTGGAAGTCCTCGGCATCGAAGGCGAGGTCGCCGTGATCATTTCCGACCAGCGGATGCCAGAAATGAAGGGAACGGAGTTTCTGAGCAAAACCGTGCCCCAGTTTCCGAATACGGTCAGAATTATCTTGACTGGTTTTACGGACATTGAAGACTTGGTGGATGCCATTAACTCAGGACAGGTTTACAAGTATATCACCAAGCCTTGGGACCCGAACGAATTGAAAATGGTTGTGCAAAAAGCGGCCGAGACTTATGAAGTTCTCAAGCAGCGGACTGAGGAATTGCACCGCTCCCAAAATCAAATACAACTGTTAGCAACAATCATGCAAACGGCTGTGGATTATCCGAGTTTGGAAGCAAGCTTAGATCCAATTGCTACTGCTGTAAGCGATAATTTTTTGGCGGATGCTTGCATTTTGCAACTGGTGGAAGGAACTGTTTTAATGCCAGTCCAAGGCAGTCACACCACCGGCCAAACTGTGGAAAATTGGCTGGCAGATGACCCTCTGGTCCGCGAGGCAATCGCCTCTCAAACTATTCAGGGTGCTGTGAATATTGCCAACGACACCGCCCTAGCGAGTGTGCCGCACTATCAGAAATCCGGCATTCAAGCTCACCTGAGCGTCCCGGTGATTCACAAGGGTCGATCGATCGCCCTGATGTCTATCCAGTGGAAGCAACCTTGTTCCCTGCGCCCCGACGAACTCACAACAGTTCACCTCGCAGCTCAACAAGTTGCTTTGGTATTGACGAGTTTTCAGGGTAATTAGTCATCAGTCAGTCGATTTTAGATTTTAGATTTTAGATTTTAGATTTACTTGCAGCGCAGTGAATCTTGGAGCTTGAACAAAAGTCTAAAATTTTGGAATCTCCACGACGATTGTCGCGAGCTTGTACCTGTTTTTGGGCGGGGTCATCAGTCATTAGTTGTCAGTCATTAGTTATTAGTCGGCTCTGTGTCTTAAGTCGAAAATGATAGCAAACCAATGATTCAAGACAAAATATCACCGCTCGCTAACAAATAAAAAAGCATTAATGACTGGCGACAGCATGAGATGAATGGAGGGATTAACTATTTTTTCCTGCGGCTCAATGACTGATGACTAATGACTAATGACCAATGACCCATGACCAATGACCCATGACCAATGACCCATGACTAATGACTAATAACGCCGAACAAATTAAAACTATATTTAATCGAATTGCACCAGTTTACAACCAATTGAACGACTGGTTGAGCTTTGGGCAACACCGGATTTGGAAGCAAATGGCGGTGAAATGGAGCTGTGCGGGCCCGGGAAATACTTGTTTAGATTTGTGCTGCGGCAGCGGGGATCTAGCTTTGCTGCTGGCCAAACAAGCAGGGCCGACGGGTTGCGTGTTTGGAGTAGATTTTTCCGCCGAACAATTGGCCGTTGCCGCCACGCGCGATCGACCTTTTCTCACTCCTGCAAGTCCCATTTCCTGGGTAGAAGCTGACGCCCTAGACTTGCCTTTTGCCGACAATTACTTCGACTGCGCCACAATGGGTTACGGCCTCCGCAACGTGACTGATATTCCCCGCAGTCTTCAAGAATTGCACCGCGTCCTCAAACCCGGTGCAAAAGCAGCTATTCTCGACCTCCACCGCCCCAGCAATTCCCTAATGCGGAGCTTTCAGCAGTTTTATTTAGATACTCTCGTAGTACCGATTGCTCAGCAATTTGGCATGACTCAAGAATATGCCTACATTAATCCTAGTTTAGAAAAATTCCCGATCGGCCAGCAGCAAGTTGCGATCGCCCGCCAAGCCGGATTTTCCGCCGCCACCCACTACCCCATTGCCGGAGCTATGATGGGAGTATTGGTATTAGTCCGTTGACAGTTGTCAGTTGTCAGTTGTCAACAGTCAACAGTTAACAGTCAACAATCAACAATTCCCAATTCCCAATTCCCAATTATTGATGAATCCGTCTGACATTTGGCTGTTGTTGGCCCCACCTGTAGTGGGAGGAATTATTGGCTATTTCACTAATGATATAGCTATCAAAATGCTGTTCCGCCCCTATCGAGCTATTTACATCAAAGGGCGGCAGTTGCCTTTCACTCCAGGCTTGATCCCCCGCAACCAAGAGCGCTTGGCAAAGCGAATTTCTGACACAATTATGGGTTCGCTGCTGACGCCGGAGGAACTGCAAAACTTGGCGCGCCGCCTCCTGCAAACTGAGCGGATGCAGTCGATAATTCTCTGGCTGTTGCAGTTGGCGCTGGATCAGGTAAAAGCAGACGCAGAGCAAAAAACCGCTAAAATTCTCGCTAACATTCTGCGAGATTTGCTGGGGGAATCTGTGCCGCGAATTCTCAAAGTTTTGGCGCGCCGGGAAGATTTTTTAGAAGCTCAGCTAAATCAAATTTTTGACCAAGTTTTGCTGGAGATTCAGCTAACAGAAGCTCAGGCAGCTCAGCTTGCTGAGTGGTTGTTGCAGGTAGTAATACCCCCGGAAGTGCTGCGTCAGGCTTTAATTGACTTTTTGACCGATCGCAATATTTCGATCATCGATGAAGGGTTTCGAGAAAAAACTAGCGGCACTTATTGGGTAGTAGCAAATTTGTTTGGTTTGCGAAACACTTTAACTCGGCTGCGGACTTTTTGTCTAGATGACAGAGAAGCGACAAATCAGCGGTTAGCAGAGTTAACTATTTCTTTGGGAATTCGCGGGCGAATTCAGGAATGGCTGCAAAATTTGTCGATGCAAAATTTACCGGTTTCGACTGTGAGACAGTTGCGAAAAACTATGCGCGACAGCGTTCGCAGCTACGTTCAACAGCGGGGTACAGAGGTACTTGATGGGTTGAGCAAATCTATTGATTGGGAAAATGTTTCGCGGTTGATTCTCAATCGACTGCAAACTTCAGCGGTGATGAGCGCTTCCCTGGAAATTGTCAGCAAAGAACTGGCTTTGGTTTTAGAGCGCTATCTAGAGCGGGATTTAGAAAATATTGTAGCTCAGGCTATCCCAATTTTGAATATCGACCAGGTGATTGTCGATCGAGTAAAAGGTACTTCTCCTGAAGAGTTGGAGTTAGCAATTCAGGGAATTGTCCAAAGCGAGTTGCAGGGAATTGTAAATTTAGGAGGCATTTTGGGTGTTTTTGTCGGCTGTTTGCAGACAGTTGTGGTTTGGATTCAGCGGTGATTTATTTCGGCAGTTGTGAGATATTTGTTATAGTCTAATATTCACTCTCTCTTGCACGCACAGTACCAAAAACCCGGTTTTTCGGCTGTATTTACCGCGTCAACCAGAGGATTTCTGGTAGAAACCGGGTTTTTTTGCCCAATCCTAATTTACTTATTTCCTAAATCTATGGCAGCCCCAAATTCGGACGATCGCACGTACATCCCAAAAAACCCCCGCAACCTCAGCCGCCAACAATACGAGCGTTTAACCGCAGAAATAGCCACTCCCTATCGGCCTCTGCGCCAGTTTGTCTATGTAGCTTGTGGCGCTTCGGGCTTTATCGGCGGCTTGGTTTTCCTCGCTAAAATTGCCTCTGGCCGGGAAATTGGCTCTGCTTTGCCCAATTTTGCGCTCCAAGTCGGAGTCGTGGCTCTGATGGTGTTCCTGTTTCGCTGGGAGCAGCGCGCCGAAGGCCGATCCCCGAAGTCCAAGTAACAAAACTTTACAAATCGAGACAAAAATCTATCTGAGGCAAGGAAAAGTTAGAAATATAAAGAAATTATTATGAAATCCTGGTTTGTCAGCGATCCCTGTAACGATAAAAGTGTGGGTTCAAGTGGGGTCAGCAAATTTAAAGACCCTAATCATAAACCGCTTGTAATTGGTTCAATTGGGGTCAGCTTTCATAAAGACCCTAAATATATAAAATAAATTTAAGCCCAGCGCCAGCCTTTACCGATCGAAGAGCTGGCGTTGGCTATTTTGCTAAGAGCGGGAGATTGGAAGATAGAATCAGTAGGGTGCGTACCGCGCACAACTCAGCCCGTACCAACACACTAAATAGAGTTTTTTGGCTAGCGTCCGATATACGTCATACCAGTTCCCCAAAATCATGCAACTGTAGGCCCGTGCTCCAAACCACGATCGTCATCAGTCATTGGCAATTCTAAAATCTAAAATCTAAAATCTAAAATGGTATAAGTGTTGGGCGATCGAATAATTTGGCATTTCCTGAAGAGCTTAGTCTGTGCAGTAATTAATGAGATGTGTCAAAGTCGAAGTAGAAAAAGATGTTGGGAGGTTTTACTATGGGCAGATCGTTTTTCAAAGAGCGGTGGACGTTATTTTTAGCCGCAGGTGCGGGAATTGTATTTTACAGCAGTCCTGCTGCGGCTGCCGAAAAGGTAGTGCTCAAATACAGTGCGATCCGAATGACTTTACCAGTCAGCGAATTAGAAATCTTTGCAGAAACTGGGAAAATGTCGCCCGCGTTAGAAATGCTGCTGGGAAAGGCAAAAAAAGAGCCGGAAGCTGTTCGCAGCAGTCTGACGAGACCGGTGAAAGTCAGTCAAAGCTTTTTAGATCGAACGCTCAACAGCCAGGTTGGGGAAATAATTCTCGATGAAGTGGGTCAGGTAATTCGCACTCCTTCTGGGAATGCAAATCGAGAAGCTTTGCGCGAGGCATTGGTGCTGTCTGCAACTAATGATAACGAGATTACGCTGCTGGAAGCGATGAAAAATTATCCGGCTCCAGAAGTTTATGTTGAGGGCGATCGCTTAGTTGAAGCTTACGGTAAACTTGTAGCTTTGTCAGAACAATTGGGCGGCGTTTCAGAACGGCTGCAAGATATTTTGAACAAGATTCGTCTGCCTAGATTGTAGTGAATTTTGTCAAGGACGGTTGATTGCTTCGACCGATCGCACAATGTTGCTCAACCTGCATAAATTACAGGGGAGTCACATTTTATTTTTGCAAAATTTGCCTAATTTTGACACCTGTTTTAAAAAAAATCAACGGTAGACAAGCTCCAAACCTGACGGCAATCAGTCATTCCCAAATCTCAAATCTCAAATCTCAAATCGTATAACTTGGCTGTACAATCTATCTCTGGATAGATGTTCGACAGTTTACAAAAAGTTTAAATCGAGTAACGGTATTTGTGGTGAAAAAAGTATTTGAACCAAAAAATGCGGGCAAGAGCTTGTGTATCCCTCATAAACTGAAATACGATCGGGTGGACATTGCAGATTATCTATCTTAAGATATGGAAACGCTGTCAGAGTATAGCGATGCGGAAAAACGGCTGGCGATCAGTAAGCTCGTGGTATAAAAGATGCCATTACGCAACGTATTAGGAAAAACTCTTGAATCAAAAAAAATGAAATAAAAAACGCTGAGACACCATTAATTAAAACTTTCCATCCTTCTACTCTAAGCTGTTGTGCATCTAATTTGAAAGTCAATTTTTCGACAATTATTGTGGAACGGGCATCCTGCCCGGATCTGGATTCAATTTAAATCGGTAGCAGCTTACTTACTCGGTAACATTAGGAACATGAACAACAATCCTATTCGTTCAAAAGACCGTTTCTTGGTTTTCGGCGCTCCGGCGATCGAAGATGCTGAAATTCAAGAAGTGGTGGCAACCATGAAAACAGGTTGGTTGGGTACAGGCCCTAAAGTCAGGAAGTTTCAAGACGAATTCAATGCTTACAAGGGTTCCCAGTACGCGATTGCAGTCAATTCCTGTACGGCGGGACTGCACTTGAGCGTCCTCGCTGCTTGCTTGGAACCGGGGGATGAAGTCATTACTACTCCGATGACTTTTTGCGCTACCGTTAATGCCATCATCCATGCAGGGGCAACACCGGTATTGGCGGATGTAGATCCGGTGACAATGAATATTGACCCGGCTCAAGTCGAAGCTAAAATCACTTCAAAAACTAAAGCAATTTTGCCTGTTCACTTCGCAGGTCGTCCCTGCGATATGGATGCGCTTTGCGAGATTGCTAGCCGTCACAACTTGAAGTTAATTGAAGACTGCGCTCACGCGATCGAAACAGAGTACAAGGGGCGGAAAGCAGGCACATTTGGCGACTTCGGATGCTTCAGCTTTTATGTTACCAAAAACATTACGACCGGGGAAGGAGGAATGATTCTGGCCGCCCGTCAAGAAGATACTGACAGGCTCAACATTTTAGCGCTGCACGGTATGAGCAAAGATGCTTGGAAGCGCTTCAGCGACTCGGGTTACAAGCACTACCAAGTGGTGGAAGTCGGTTTTAAATACAATATGATGGATCTGCAAGCTGCGATCGGCATTCATCAATTGAAACGAGTCACGCCTTATTGGCAGCGGCGGGAGCAGATTTGGCAGCGCTACAACGAAGCATTTGCGGATTTGCCGATTACTTTGCCAGCCAACCCCGAACCGGATACAATTCATGCTTATCACCTGTATACCATTCTGGTAGATGAAGCCAAAACTGGAATCAGCCGTGACGAATTTCTCGACGCTATCAATGCTGAAAATATCGGTGTCGGCGTACATTATATGAGTATGCCGGAACATCCTGTCTATCAAAAAATGTTTGGATGGCATACCGAAGATTATCCGAATGCTGGCTACATTGGGCGGCATACAGTTAGCTTGCCGATTTCGGCAAAATTAACAGATGCAGATGTGGAAGATGTCATTGCTGCTGTTAAAAAATGTTTGACGATCGCGAAAGCTAAAAGTGCAGTTTTAGCAACCGCAGACTAAAGTCGTGAAATAGGTTGTCCTTAAAAAATCCTAGCTTTTTTTTATTAATAAAAGCAGGTAGGATGTTTTTTTCTCCACAACGCCCTTTGGAAGGTGACGTTTTTAATAGCCCAAACCATCGATTTTATTGCATTTACCTTCTGATTTCCCCCAAGGAGGGGGCAGGGATGGTTAACTTCTCCCTTCTTCCTTGTTCCTTCTGCTATACCAAATCCGGGTTTACTACCCAGTCGATGGAATTGAGATTTGAAATTTGAGATTTTAGATGCCACAAAAGCGCCCTGTACCATTCTCCCTTCGATCGGATGCCCAGATGAGTGAGACCCGATCTGCGGCCGCGATCCGGGAGCTTGTATGCTGGATGTTTTCGGTCAGTTGTTTTAGTACGTAATATCCAGGAGGAGAGTGTGTAGCAGCAATTTCAACCGCCAAGTTATCTAAAACGCTTGAAAAGCCCTATTTAGTAAGACGCTAAATATATTGGAAAAATTCTCACTCCGTTTTGGATGCTGCTGTTTCATTCTTTACAGTAAAAATACATAATTTTGGGTTCAGGGCCTTGTCAGTGTATTTACTGAAATGTTATCTTGTCACTATACAATCATTGTCAGGCTGCGAAATCTACTTTTAAATCAAACGAGACTGGTCTCCAAACCGAGCCTCATTTTCTTATGTCCGTGTTTAGAAAACAGTAGAAAACCTCTAGTTAACTCAAGATGAATCCCATGTTAAAACTGAGTGCTTTATTCCCAATTCATTGCAATGACCGAGCCATCAGCCACGTATTTTTTTCAGTGTGCAAAGAATGGCAACACCCTGAGCTGAAGGCTCGCATGGTTGTCCCGAGCTGCGATCGCTCGTGCCGCGGCTCCAATATAGTTGAAGCAATTCCGTCATTTCTGAAAAAACTGTATTACCGCAGCCCCAGTCTTCCCAAAATTAAGACAGAAAAGCGTTTTCTCAAAGATCTCAAAAATTTTGATGCTGCCTACTTGTGGCCCGGTCTCTCATTAGATACTGTAAAGAGCGTTAACAAGCAGAGCAAGCCGATTTTTTGGGAGCGAGTTAATACTTGTCAAAGGCAAGCTAAGAGTATCCTTGACGATGCTTACTCTCGCTTGGAATTGCAACCTCAACACACAATTACCCCAGAAACAATTAAGACCGAAGAGCAAAAACTCAAGCTAGTTGACTTTCTGTTTTGTCCCAGTCCGGCAGTAGTAAAATCGTTTCAAGAAGCTGGAGTTCCTGAAGAGAAACTGCTTTTAACGACTGAAGGTTGGTCGCCCGAGCGTTTCCCCAATTATCAATTCCAAAAACCGCCCTCAGAGGAAGTTAACGTCCTTTTCCTAGGTTTTGCCTGCGTCCGCAAAGGGACTCACCTGCTCTTGCAGGCTTGGGAGCGAGCAGGGATTAAGGGAAAACTGACAATTTTTGGCAAACTCGAACCGGCGATCGCTCAAACTTGCAGTCATTTGCTGGAACGTCCTGATGTGGTTCACTTTGATTATGCCTTGGACTACAGTTCTGCCTATCGCCAAGCTGACTTTTTTGCCTTTCCCAGTCTTGAGGAAGGTAGCCCACTCGTCATCTATGAGGCAATGGGTCATGGTTTGCCCATTCTCGCTTCACCGATGGGAGGAGGCGGTGTTGTGCGTGATGGCATTGAGGGCATAATTCTTCCTCCCTACGATACTGACGCCTGGGTGGAGGGACTTCGCAAACTATCTAATTCTCCTGATTTGCGGGCTAAGATGGGAGCCGCCGCCCGCAAGCGAGCTTTGGATTTGACTTGGCCACAAGTTGCTGCTAGGCGCGGAGAGCAGATTCTGCAGAAAATGAACACAAAATGAAAACTAAATAGGAGTTACGGTGCAAAAGGTTTGCAGTCAGGTCGATCTACTGCCACTCTAGCACTGTTAATTTTATTTTGCTTCAGCATTATCATAAAGAATTTCGGCAACAGCCAAGTCAATATATAGCGGCCGCAGCCGCTTTGTATGGGGGGTTTCAGGCTGATTTTCTCTTGATTTTTCTGAGAGTGTGTTGCAAGTAGAATGCGGGAATTAATCCCGACTCAGTAAGCAGAAATACTCTCCCTGCAAATTGATGTCCGAAGTTGCGCTCTGCGCTCACTTTGGACACTCACTTAGCATATTGAAGAGGATGCCTGCTGAATTTGCAAAAATTCACAAACCTTGACAATATTTGGTTTTAGGGAACTCAGTAAGCCAAAGTTTCTAATGTTTCGCGCAGATAGGAGCGAACCTGCTGATCGATGGTGGCATTTTGCTGACGCTCAAAATTGAGTTCTAGCTGCCAGCGTTGAAATCCTGAACTTGCGCCGATCGCGGATTTGAGACTGCCCCAGATTTCAGAATCTTCGCACAGCTCGATCGGCTCTGCGGCTTGAGGTTCTTGTGCGAGCGGTAGATAATTCGCCATATTGTTATACCTCTGTTGTAATCGCCTGTAAGGATTGAAAGCTTAGCTTGACACTTTATATTATAGATTCTTCTCTCCAAATAGCCAATATAAAATATCCACAACCTGCAATTAAAAATTAAATAAATTAAGACTATTAATAATTTCTATCAGAGCAGGGAGATTACCTATTTTTTTTTCAGCATACATCTGTCTAAAGTAAAGTAGCTTAAACAACAATTCTGTCTCTATTCGTTTTTGATTTCACTTTTCGATCGACTGTTCGGGTAGGGATGTAGCGCCGTTGGTGTCGGCAGGTTGGGGGTTGACAATACTGCCGGCTGACGAATTTCCTATGCCGGACGCTGGCCCCATTGGCTCTGCGGGTGCAGCCTCCGCGGCAGTTGTCTCGGCGGCAAAAGCCGGCAAAAGTCGATCGACTTGCCAACCCGCGATCGTAAAATCCTGCCGAATTTTTTCTAAAACATTAGGCTTTGTCGCTGCAAATTCTGATTCGGGCGTCAGCAAAACCGCCATGACACTAGCAGACACCTGCAAAAACAAATTGCTAGCTAAAAAAGCAGAGGCTGCTAACACCAATCCAGCCCACCGCCAAGAAGGAGGAAACGGAGCCACCGAAGCCGCGAGGGGAGCTAATCGGTATAGCTGCCACAAAATTACTCCCAGCAAAACAGCGGCAAACAGAGCGACTCCTTGATTTAACTTAGTTTTAAACCGAGTCAGAATCCGCTGCTGCACATTAGTTAAATTCTGCGGTTTCACCGCGACGACTAAAATACTGAAAATGTAAAAAGGGCGGAACCACTGCATCCAAAGTACAGGAACAATACCTGCTACAGCCACTAACAACACTTCTAACCAGACAGGGAGCAGGGGAGAACCCACGGCGAGTCCCAGCAAACACAGTCCCAGGAAAATCGGCAGTGCAGCCGCCCCAGAAAGGTGAATCCACAAGAAAGGATCTGACCAAAAAGAACGCACTTTAAATAGTTATGAGTTATGAGTTTTGAATTTTGAGTTTTGAGAGTCTCGGACGCACTCTTGACCCTGAAACCTGCTGCGAGGAGTACATATCTAGCGATCGAACCGAGGATGTTGGCAATAAACCCGGTTTCTTTCCGTAAGTCCTATTTGAGTGCGTGAATTTTGAATTTTAAGTGAAAAACAAAAGTTGAGAGTGATGATGAATTTTGGAGTATTGAGTGAAGAGAATAGTTGCGAGCTAGAGGCAATTTAGTTCCTTTCACTCAAAACTTCTCTTCCAACTCAACACTCAAAACTCAAAACTATTGAGATAGAGTCCGGCGCTTAGTAACCATCCGGTAGGCTTCAATAATATCGCCATCCGTCCAGTCGCTAAACCCGCTCAAGGAAATGCCGCATTCAAAGCCAGCATTGACTTCCTTGGCATCTTCCTTCATCCGTTTGAGGGAGTCGAGGACACCTTCGTAAACGACACTGTTGCCGCGGCGTACCCGAACCTTGCAGTTGCGGATGACCTTGCCAGAAAGTACCATACATCCAGCCACAGCCCCGCGACCGATCGCGAAGACAGCGCGCACTTCCACGCTTCCGAGAGGTTCTTCCACCAGTTCGGGTTCCAGCAGGCCTTCCATCGCCCCTTGAATGTCATCCAAGAGGTTGTAGATGATGCTGTATTCCCGCACGTCTACGCCCGCTTGGTCGGCCGCTTGGCGAGCGCCGGTGGCGAGAGTAGTATTGAACCCGATAATCACAGCATTGCTGGCTGCGGCGAGGTCAATATCCGTTTCTGTGATTTCCCCAGGAGCAGATAGCAGCAGCCTGAGTTGAACTTCTTTTTGAGGAAGTTGAGTCAGAGCGCCGACAATTGCTTCGAGCGAGCCTTGAACATCTGCCTTCAAGATCAAGTTTAGTTCCTTGAGAACGCCTTCCTTAGCTTGTTGAGAGAAGCCGCTGAGGCTGATCCGGCCGCCTTGCAGCAGGCGCGAATCTCGTTGGAATGTAGCTCTTCCGCTTGCGATCGCCGCTGCTTCTTTTTCGTTTCCGAAGACATCAAACTCGTCTCCGGCGCGAGGAACTTCCCGCAGCCCCAGCACTTCCACCGCGAAGGAAGGAGTTGCTCGGTCTACGCGATCGCCCCGGTCATCGATCATTGCCCGCACCTTGCCCAGAGCAGAGCCTGCGACCACAATATCGCCCACTCGCAGAGTGCCGTTCTGCACCAGCAGAGTTGCCACAGGCCCCCTTGCCTTGTCGAGGTGAGCTTCAATCACCGTACCCTTAGCAGGTCGGTTCGGGTTAGCGTTGAGGTCTTCCATTTCCGCGACTGTCAGAATCATTTCCAACAGCGTATCCAGGTTTTCGCCTCGGATAGCGCTGACTGGAACCATCGTGACATCGCCGCCCCAGTCATCTGCGACCAAGCCGTACTCAGTAAGCTCTTGCTTCACCCGTTCCGGCTGAGCGCCCTCCTTGTCTACTTTATTGATAGCCACGACAATTGGCACTTTCGCCGCTTTCGCGTGGCTAATAGCTTCAATTGTCTGAGGTCGCACCCCGTCGTCCGCCGCCACCACCAAGATGGCGATGTCAGTAACTCGCGTTCCCCGAGCCCGCATCGCTGTAAAGGCTTCGTGGCCGGGCGTATCCAAAAATACCACCTGCTGGCTCTTGCCTTCGTGTACCACATCCACGTGGTAAGCGCCGATATGCTGGGTAATCCCCCCAGCTTCTCCCTGAGCCACCTTTGTTTTGCGGATCGAGTCTAGCAAAGTAGTTTTGCCGTGATCCACGTGGCCCATAATCGTTACCACGGGCGGACGGCGCTGGAGGTATTCCATATCTGTGGCGTCCAGCATCTCGATCAGTTTTTCCGCTGGGGCTACTTTTTCTGGGGTTTCTACCTCTACGCCCATTTCTTCGGCTACCATTCTCACCGCTGAAATGTCCAGGGTTTCGGTAATGTTGACCGCAATGCCTTTAGAGAACAGCCGTTTAATAATTTCGGTTTCGGGAACTGCCAAAGTAATTGCTAGTTCTTGAACGGTCATCGGCCTGCTCAGCAGCAGCTTTTCAGGACGTTCTACCTTAGCTTCGGCTGTTTTGCCCCGGTTGCCGCGTCCCCCGCTAGAACCAGAAGAAGAACTTTTATCGTGAGAAGGGCCTGGTCTCTTATTTTTTCCGCTGCTTCCGGGTGCGCCCGGAGTTGGTGTTGACTTGGGTGCTGCTTGTGACTTCGCTTTAGCTGGGCGGGCTAGGGAGAGGCTGACGGTAACTGGTGCCGGCAGATCCAAGCCATTTTCTAAGTCATCGTCATCGTCATCTATAGGTTTGAGACGACTACGCTGCTTGAGTTTGGCAGCTTTAGCAGCTTTGGCAGCATCTGAGTTTTCTTCGTCATCTTCTTCCCAAATGACGGAAGTCTTTTTGGCAGGACGAGGGAGGGAGGGCCTTTCGAGGAGAAGAATCCCGGACTCCGGCGTATTATCTTCTTCATTATCGTCAGTGTCATCCCCTGCGGCTCCGGTGTCACCGCCCCGGCTGCGGAGGCCGGTAGCTGACGTTGCGGGGGCCAGGCTGCGCCGCGGGCCACCGGGCTGGGGTCGATCGGCCAGTTGAGTTTTTACTGGGCCACCCGCGCCTTCCCGGCGAGGTCTTTGCGCGTCGCGAGATTCGGTCGCAGATCCAGGTGCAGGTCTGCTGGGGCGGCTCGGTTTAGCCGGCGCTTCCAGAGTTTCTGACTGTTCTGATTGCTCTTGCTCGGTTCGGGCAAGTTTGAGCACCGGCTTGTTCCCCAAATTTTGTGGGGTGCGGTTTGCCGACTCGGACGCCGGTCTGACTGGCGGCGACGTGAGTTTTGCCGACGGCCCGGGAGGGGCGATCGGCGGGCGCTGGGTGCGTTCGGGAGCCTTTTCCGACGGCGGTTGAAGTGCCGCTGGTGCTTGAGCCTGGGCGGTTGTTTCCGGGGCGATCGCACCTACAGTTTCCGACAATGTTTCCGACAATGTTTCTGACGAACCCGCCGACACAGCGACATTTGGCTTCGACAGTACAGGTCGGTTGATATTCGGTTTAGCTGGAGGCTGGAGTTGTTGAGCTGCAGGCGACTTGGGAGGAGTTGCCACGGTTGCCGCAGGCTGGTTTTTGTTCTCCTCGTTGCCCCCAGGCTGGGAGTTTGCACCAGCCTGCCGTACTTTTGGACTGCGTATTTCTAAAATTTGCTGCTTTTTTTGTTGGTCGTTAGGGTGAGGGCCAGATTCTCTAGATGGCGCTGCTGCTCTTTCGGGGGGAGCTGGCTTGCCGGGGGAAGAGTGGCTGCTGGCTACGTATTTTTCCGCCGTTTTGCGAATGCGCTCTGCTTCTGATTCTGTAATTGTGCTGCTGTGGCTCTTGACTGAAATATTGAGCCGCTCGCAAACTGCCAAGATGTCTTTATTATCCAAATTTAGTTCCCGTGATAATTCGTAAATTCTTACTTTGCCGTTGTTCATCCACTCTGCCCTCTTTTGTGCCAACCAGTTTTTACATTGTGATTTTTTGTTCTAATGACGACATCATTCGCTGTGATTGATTCAGTGTCAGGAATCGGGGTTTTGGTACTCGCTCAGCAATTTTATCTAAAAAGATGCAACTCGCTGAAGTCTGCGTTTGGAGAATTCTCAAGTGTGTTTTGGAACTTGGAACTCTGAAGTCTGAATTTTGGCAAAACCCACAAATCAAGCTTCAAAGTTTGCCTTTCCACCTTGAGGATACCTCTGCTAGTACCCCACCCTTATCTAATCTGACACAAATCTTTCCAGACTGGTGGGCAGATCGGATTGGGGTTTTAGAGCTGGCGCTACCGGTAATTACTGGTAGGGCTGCCAAGAGGGTTTATACAGTCGAGGCCGAACTATTGTCGGTTTTTCGCCCGGTTGAGGCACAGTCAGATGTGGCTAAACGCTGCCAAAGTGTTTGGTAAAGTTCGTCAGACACAGGCGCTTTGAGCGATCGCCCAAGTCGATTTTTTTTCTGAACTGCTTTGAGGCATTCGGCTTCCCGACAAAGGTAAGCAGAACGGCCCATGCCACGATCTAATTGTACCTGATGAGAAGGATAGAGCCTGACTACTCGCCAAAAAGCTTCCTTATTAGCTATTTTTCGACAACTTGCACAGCACCGGTAGTTCGGTTTCATTTCTTGTGAGAGGGGGAGAGGGAGAGGAGAGAGGGGGAGTAGGGGACGAGTCCTCCTTGTCTCCCGAAGAGAGAAAATCTGGTGAATGTAGCAGTTTTTAGACTGCGGCTTCGGTTTCCTCCGTGGTGGCTGCCTCTTCTTCCTCAAATTCTGCGGTTTCCTCGTAGCCGTCGAAGTCTGATGCTTCGTCGTCTTCGTAGTAATCGCCTGCTAGTTCTTCGAGCCTAGTTGCTTCTGCTGCCAATTTGGTGTCTTCGGCGGCGCGATCGTACTTAGCAATATCTTTGATATCGATTTTCCAACCGGTCAGGCGGGCTGCGAGGCGGACGTTCTGACCTTCTTTGCCAATGGCAAGACTGAGTTGGTCTTCAGCGACCAAAATGTGAGCCCTCCTGCCTTCTGGGGCAACCAAACGCACTTCGTCTACTCTAGCGGGACTTAGAGCGTTGGCAATATAGGTTGCGGGGTCTGGAGACCAGCGGATCACGTCTATTTTTTCGCCGCGCAATTCGTTGACTACTACCTGAATCCGCGATCCCCGCGCTCCGATGCAGGCTCCTACGGGGTCTACGTCGCGATCGAGAGTATCAACTGCTATTTTAGTCCGGGGGCCGACGTGCCGGGAGGGCGGATTTGCCTCCCTGGCTACGGCGACAATCCTCACCACCCCGTCTTCTATTTCTGGTACTTCGTTAGCAAACAGGTAAACCACCAAACCTGCGTCGGCTCTAGAAACAAGTAACTGCGGCCCTCTAGTAGAGCCTTCGCCTACTTTTTTGAGATAAACCTTGAATGTAGCGTTGGCCCGGTAATTGTCGTTGGGCAACTGTTCGCGCTTCGGGAGTTCGGCATCTACTTCTGGCTGACCGAAGCTGCTGGTGACTGCTAAAATTACCGACTGCCTCTCAAACCTGAGTACTCTTGCTTGAAGAACGGTTTCTTCTAAATCTTTAAATTCTTCTTGAATCATTTTGCGCTGTTGGTCGCGCAGTTTTTGAGCCAGGACTTGTTTGGTCTGGATGGCTGCCATGCGACCAAATTCTTTTTGATTTGGTGTTACGTCTACGAGCACGATGCTGCCCGGTTGAGCTTCCGTGGCTACTTCTTGCACTTCGGAAAGTGAGATTTCGTGATCGGGATTGGTGACTTCTTCGACAATAGTTTTGTTGGCTAAAACACGGAAACCTTCTTGTTCTGCGTCGAGTTCTACATCAAAGTTGTCGAAGTATTCTTCGCTGAAGTGGTCGAGTTTTTGGGTGCGGCGGTAGCGTTCGTATCCTTTGAGCAGGGCTTCTCGCAAGGCTGCTTGGACGGCGTGTTTTGGTAAATTGCGTTCTTTGCTAATACCTTCGACCATTTCTTTTAGTCCGGGCAGGGGAACCATTGACATATAAAACACTCCTTTTTTTGTTTGGTAATAAGTAACTGGTAATCGGCAATTGGTACTGGGAAATTTTCGAGAAAAAGTGATGGCAGATGATTGATGAGTTACTTGATAGGATTAGGGTAGCTGGGTGCTGTAACAATTTATTTGTTGTTCCTATTCAACCCGCTGCTAAAGATGTGATTGTTAAAAATTAACTCGCAGCGAAGCGTTTTCAACTTGCTGCGAGGCAATCTCAAAACTCAAAACTCAAAACTCAAAACTCAAAAATTCCCTTTACCTCTCCTTTCCTTCGTCTAGTTCAACTTTGACAATCTGAGGGCGGGGAATTTTAACCTGTCGCCCTTTTTGATTGAGATAAACCGCTGTTTCATCCCGGCAGACGAGCAGTCCTTTCCACTCTTTGATTCGCGAGTCCGGTTCGGTGGCTTTGACTGTTACGGGGAAACCTTTAAAGGTAATGAATTCTCGATCGCTGCTGAGCAACCGGGATATGCCGGGACTGGAAATCTCTAACACGTAGGCGTCGGGTATGATTTCGGCTGCGTCTAACTCGGCTTCCAGAGCTGTGCTCATCCGCTCGCAGTCGGCTAAACCGGTGTCTTGCTGGAGGTTGCGGATGTCTACCCGCAAGACGGGAGGATTTTGGTTGGTGTGAAACACTGCTCCCACTACTTCCAATCCCAGTGTTTCCGCAACGGGGGTAGCTAAGTCAATGATTTGTGGGATTAGAGGATGAGTCATATCGAATACTTAAGTTAAAACTCCTGAACTCGGACACGGGCATGGAAAAATTTGGTGTTGAGATTGCTTGGTTTTGAGGTGGTTTTATTGAGTCGCTGCGACTTTCGTCTTCAACTTTGGGACTTGACGCAACATCCCTGCCGGGGCTATCACGGGGGGATTACCCCTACTAGAGCAGTCCTTAACTTGCAAGTCTGACGCCCTGAGTTCTTTTCCTGCGACTAATGCAACAAAAAAAGTGGGCTTGACCCACTCCTAGGTAAAACACTTTCTTCCAAGAAGTTGAGGACTCCTTCCGATCGAAGTTGGCCTCTGTTCTCAGTTTAGCTCGATCGCCCGCCCAGTGACAAACCGCCTTCGGATCTCGCCTATTCCCGGAGGGGAGAGTGGGAGAATTGGGAATGGGGCATGGGAATTGGGTATTGGGCATTGGGAATTGGGAATTGGTCATTGGGAAGTGGTCATTGAGAATTGGTTATTGAGAATTAGTCATTTAAATAACAACTAACAACTAACCAATAACCAATAACCAATAACCAATAACCAATAACCACTGAAATCTTCCTAACGCGGGGCTATCCGTTGCAGTTCTTTGGCTTGTTCTAAAATTTTCTCGAAGTCTTCTTCGCTCAACCGCTGAATGTAGTTGATTTTAAACTCTTCTAGGAAGTCGCACAGCAGCACTTGTATTTCTTGCCAAGTTTGCTGCTGTTGCAGTTCGGTTCCTAAAGCTTGCCCAAAATGTTGAACTAGCTGGCTTGAGAGTTTGGTGCCGATGGGGTCTTCGCTGGCAATTTTGAAGGCTTCGTAGGCATCTTGGGGGCCGAGTGTGACTAATTTGGACAGTTCTGCAACTAATTGCTCTGCTAGCTGTGCGGGCAGGTTTCCCAGTCCGGGTACTTGCTTCCATCCTTGATAGAGGGGGGATTGTTTGAGAAATATTTCTATATTGTACCGGAGGAGGGCTTCTAGGTCTGGCTGGAGTTGGGGGAGGACTTTGTAAACGGTTATTTGCACTAGATGGGTGGCGATCGCTTCTATTTCATTGATATTGTTGATGTCTAGATAGCGCTGTTTTTGGGATTGAAATAGTTGACGGGCTAGTTCGCCTGTGATAATTGATTGTTGCATCTGGTTGATGAGTTGAATTACTACTACTTCGGTCAATTCTTGGGCGAAGTTGGCGACGAAACCTCGGCTGACTTGGGTGCGTATGGGTTGGAGATCCGGCATTTTGGCTTGGTGAATGCGAATTGTGACGGGTAATACTCGCAACAGGCGCCAGAATGGGAGGAACAGGAAGATGTCGTACCACCGCCAGAGCATGGCTGCTCGCCAAGTGACGCTGCGGTGGCGGCGGCTGATGAAGTAGGTGCGGGCTAAAAATTCGATCGCGAATATGGCAATAAAAGGCAGGTCTATTTGCCAGAAGTTGTCGGTGAAATCGCCGTTTTCTCCGATCTCGCGGTAATAGTTGGTGGCGATTAATGGCTTGATTTTGGTATCAAACCAGTTGATTTCTTGTTGCCAGCCTTGTTTGTTTAAATAGTCTTGGCTCCAGAATGTTTGGAATGATTGTTTGGCGGAGTCTTGGGGATTCGGGGCGCGATCGCGTATGCGGTCTTTAATTTTTTCTAGGGTGCCGCTTTTTGATGCTACTCGAAATGGATCTTCGTCGATCATTTTCGCGCTCAGATTGTTTATTTCCTGCAATTTGGCTGCTACTTGGGGAGAGGGCAAGCCTGTTTGCACTACTTGACTTTTTAATTCTTCTAAGGTTTCTAGATATTTCTGGGTGTCTCGGTGGGGTTTAATGCCTTTAAATGAGTCGTATACTTGGGTGAGAACTGGCAGTTGCCGGAAGTAGAAATCTCGCCAGGGGACATAACTGATGTCAAATAATACTAGGCTTAAATTTCCTAGGGCGACCAGTGCCATGAACCGCTCGAACCAGGGTACTTTTGGTGATTCTTTGCGGGATTTGGAAGTTGGAGAGGGCGGTAGTTTTGGTATCACTGGCAGTTCCTAATTAAGTTGATCGAGCGAAATAAATGTAACTGGTAATAGCTGAAGAAAGGAAACAGAGAAAACTGGCTAATTGTCTGGTCGCGCTCGGATTGCGATCGAGCCAGCTAGTATCTATTTTAACGTGGGTTTGTTGGAGAATTTTGGATTGTTGATTTGGCCTGATTAGGTAAAAAATTATACTCGTAAAATATTAAGGTCGATCGAACTTGACGGAAGCTGCGGCTCCCGTTAGTCTGCTTCTCTCTGGTAATAAAATTATATCTCAGGCGGAATCATAAGTTTTTTTTCGGCGTTGCAAAGCTAACTAGGCGGAGAATAAATTACTATTTCTGTTTAATCTACTGGCTATTTGACAATAATTTCAAAGGTGGTACCCGCCACGCGATCGATCCGTGGAATCAATCGAAAGCATCTCAAATCGAAAATCCTCAAGCCCCCGAATTTATCTCGCGCAAGTCAATCCAAAATCCAAAATCTAAAATCTAAAATCGAATGACCGCTAAATCAAATGTATTGCACCGATCGGAGTTTAAGGTTAGATTTGGACTTTTAGTTTGAGGTCAAACCCTCAAGAGAGTTATACTTGCTCAGGGACTGTCGGGCGAGAGCGCCCCCTCCGCGAGGGTGGCTGCCGCCTCCGTAAGGTTCGGGGTCTCGTCTCTACAAAAACCAGCTCGCGATCGGACTCTTGAATAATATGAAACCCTCAGTATAATTTTGTTCGCATTTTTCTAATATATGACATACTGCCTTAATCTCGATTGCCCAAGAGACAAGCGTCAGAACCCACCAGGCACAAAGTATTGTCTTAATTGTGGTTCAAAGCTGCTGTTAAAAGACCTTTATGCAGCAACTGAGCCGCTGTGCGACGGGGGATTTGGCAGGACTTTCCGAGCTGTCAATCATGGAAAATTTGAGGAATTGTGCGTCATTAAACAGTTGTCGCCCCCTCAAGAATTTCAGCGTAAGCCAGGTCATTTTAAAAAATATATTCGACTGTTTGAACAAGAGGCAAGGCGGTTATACGAACTGAAAAACCCGCAAATTCCTCAATTGATTTCTTATTTTGAGGAAGATGGGCGCTTGTATTTGGTGCAAGAGTTTATTGATGGCAATAATTTAAAGGATGAGTTAGACAAGTACGGTGCTTATAGCGAAATTAAAACTAGGGAACTGCTGTTAGATTTGTTGCCTTTGTTGAAGTTTATTCACGAAAAAAATGTAATTCACCGCGATATTAAGCCTGAGAATGTGATCCGCAGATATCGCGATCGTAAGTTGGTGCTGATAGATTTTGGGGTTTCCAAACAGGTAGTAGCTGCTGCTCCAACAAAAACAGGAACTAAGTTGGGAACTCCCGGCTACGCGGCTCTTGAACAGCGTCACGGTAGGGCTGTTCCTGCTAGCGACCTTTACAGTTTGGGGGTGACTTGCATTCGCTTGCTGACTTCCGTTATGCCTTATCTGGATATCTACGGGGACATTCACGATAACCTTTACGACCCGCTTGAAGGCCGCTGGCTTTGGAGGGACGCTTTGCCGAAAGGAACAAAAATTAGCCAGGATTTAGGTCAGGTTTTGGATAAGTTGATTCAGGAATATGTTAAAGACCGCTACAAATCTGCTGTGGAAGTTTTGGAGGCTTTAAAACCTCGTGTTGTTGTCCCAGCACGGAAAAACTTGCAGCAGGCAACTGTTCTTAGTCCCGATATACCCACTCAACCTGTGACTCAGATTCCGCTAGTTTCTCTAAATTTAGAGTCGGAAAAAGGGATTGATTATTCTCAGTTGGAAAGGCTGCTGGCGGCTAAAAATTGGCGCGGTGCTGATGAGGAAACTTCTGGAAAAATGCTGGAGGCGATGCAGCAAATTTCAAGGGGTTATTTGACGGAGGAAGATATTAGGAATTTTCCAGCTAAGGATTTGCTGACTATCGACCAACTTTGGGTGCGGTACAGTCACCGCAGGTTCGGTTTTTCTGTGCAAAAGGGTTTGTGGGTAAAGTTGGGGGGAAGGGCTGGTGTTTATGATGCTAAAGTTTGGCAGAAGTTTGGCGATCGAGTGGGTTGGCGGGTTAACAATCAGTGGGTATACTATTCGGATCTGAATTTTATTTCTAAGGCCAAGCCTGGACATTTGCCGGCAGGGGCTGTTTTTGGGTGGGAAGGCGGGGTTTTGTGCGGTGTTTTGGGTTTGGGTGGGGTCTGGTTTCTGCTGTCGCGGCGGGATTTGTAGAAGGAAGGTAGAAAGCAGAAGGCAGAAGGCAGAAGTTATTAGTCACGCTGCACGCTAGCGAAGTGGAAGTGTTAGTAATTAAATAGTTTTGAGTTGCGAATTAAGTAGTTAACAAGTTTTGAGTTTAATCATATCTTATGTAGAAAATAGGTATAAAAAAAGCGGAAAATAAGATATAATCACAAACCATTTTTTTTGTGCTATGTTTTGAGAGAAGGGCAAGTTTACAAAGTCAAAAGCCAGTCTTCGGCCCTGGAAAAGCATGGTTGACTGGCTTTGACTCCAATTTACCAAGGAGATATAATTATGTTGCAAGAAAAACGTCTCAAGCCGTGGACTGTAGTTCGCTCGCTTCCGAATGTCGAAAAGGTGGTTGTGGGTGAGTTTCGCAGTTGGTCTGATGCAGACGGTCATTTGAAAATTCTCAAGCGGATGGTTCCGGCGGATCGATTGAGTGTTGTGTTCGATCCGGTAGTTCCAGCGTAATGTTGTTGCTAAATTGATAAACGTGCGATCGCTCTTTGAGCTAAGCGATCGCCTCTTTTTTTAGATAATAAAAAATGCGACCGCTAAAAAGGCGATCGCAACTTGAATCATTGTCCTTAACTGCGGCGAATTTCAGTAATTTGGTCGGCAACATCCAAAATTCTTTGAGGCATGGATGGCCCGGTAAAAATCATATCCAAATGATGCGGCTTGCTGTCAATCAATGCCACTACTTCTGCTTCGGGAATCAAGCCCAAATTAACCGCTAAACTCAATTCATCGAGAATAACTAAAGAATAACGACCTTCGCGCACCGCATTTTGAACGTACTGCCACAATTGTTCGATCGATCGCGTCTCAAGCTCATCTAAATCGGCCTTGTCAATGCAGCGTGGCAAATCGCACCGCACCCAATCTAAATTTTGTCCCAGCCGCATTGGATGCTGGTGTCCTTGATTAATTCCTCCTTTGAGGAACTGCACCGCCAGTACCGGAGCTCCCTGTCCTGCAATTCTGAGGGCCCCAGCCATGACACTGGTAAAAAAGCAGCGGTGCGGGCCTGTAAAAACTTGCACCAGCCCTTGAACTGTGTAGGGCAAGCTGTGGGTTAAATTGAGTTTAGGGGTTTGTAACTGAGCAACCATAGGGCAATATTTAATCAGCAACTAAGTCTTGAGTGCAGCTCCGACCTTGGCGCGGCTGAAGCCTGCTTGACAATATATAGTGTACTGGGCTGAGTGCACATCCGATCGAACGCTAGATATACAAGTTGTCAAAAGCTAGCGGCAGAGGCATTAGCAGTCGTTTGTTCGATTTTTGAACTCTATTAGCACTTACGCAGAAACCCGGTTTTTTACCAAAATACGGCGGGGAGCGCCACAGTTAGATAGTTAGAGGGTAAAAAAGCAAGGCGATGAGAGTCTTGGGAAATCCAGGACTGTTAAGAAAAGGTACACATCGCGTAAAATTTGAATGTCGCGGCACTAGGAGCAGGCACTGTGAGATTGGTGATTCTGGGAGGGCCAGGAGCGGGGAAGGGAACGCAGGCTGAACAACTGTGCAGCAATTTGAGCATTCCTTTGCTTGCAGTAGGGGACATTCTCCGCGCGGAAATCGCAGGTGAAACAGACTTGGGCAAGTTGGCGGTGCCTTATGTGGAAAAAGGGGAGCTAGTTCCCGATGAAATTTTGATTAAATTTATCGGTAGCCGGCTGCTGCTGTGGGATGTCTTTAATGGCTGGCTGTTGGAGGGATATCCGCGAACGGCTTTTCAAGCTGAGGAGTTGGATTTTTTATTAGAGGATTTGGCGCAGGAGCTAGATTGGGCGATTTGGTTGAAAGTGCCGATCGAGGTTTTGCTGAGCAGGTCGATCGAGCGGGATCGATCGGACGATAGTCCAGAAATTTTGCAGCGCAGGCTCGATTTATTCCACGAGCAAACGATCCCGATTTTAGATTATTACGACTATCGCAAGAAGCTGTTAACTGTCAATGGCGATCGATCCCCAGAACAAGTCCAGCAGGATATTCTAAAAATTGTCAGTAGTCCGTAGTCAGTAGGCAGTTGGTAGTTGGTAGTTGGCAGTAGCTGTTATTTGTTGATTGTTACTAATAACGAATAACGAATAACGAATAACAAATAACAAATAACAAATAACTTATGTCCACAAAACGTGCCGATGGCAGACAACCAAATCAACTTCGTCCGATTAGTTTCGATCGAGAGTTTACCAAATTTGCTAGCGGTTCCGTGCTAGCGAAAAGCGGCGATACTCAGGTACTTTGCAGCGTTACAATCAAGCCTGGAGTGCCGAGGTTTCTGGAGAATACCGGACAAGGTTGGCTGACAGCGGAATACCGAATGTTGCCGGGATCTACGCCGCAGCGCCAAGAGCGGGAATTTATGAAATTATCGGGACGGACTCAAGAGATTCAGCGGTTGATTGGACGCAGTTTGCGATCGTGCTTGGATATGCAACTATTGGGCGATCGCACAATACTTGTCGATGCGGATGTTTTGCAAGCGGATGCGGGGACTCGCACGACTTCAATTAATGGCGGGTTTGTGGCTGTGGCTGACGCTTTGAACAAGTTGGTGCAAAAAGGTGATTTAGTGCGATCGCCCATTATTCACCAAGTTGCGGCCGTGTCTGTGGGGCTTTTGGAAGGCGAGCCATTTTTAGATTTGAATTATCTTGAAGATGTGGCGGCTGAAATTGATTGTAATGTGGTAATGAATGGAGATTTGAATATCATCGAAATTCAGGGAACTGCGGAAGCAGGAAGTTTCAGCCGGAGTCAGTTAAATCAAATTTTGGATGTGGCAGAAACTGGAATTCAGGAATTGTTGGAGGCTCAGCGGCAAGCTTTGGTGGAGTAGGTCAATCTAATTCATAATATACAGCAGATTCCACATTTATGAACTACAGTAGCCGCTATATTTATATTGTATGATGTTAATCAGTAGGGTGCGGATCTGCGACCTTTTAAATGGAACTTGCAGATTGACGGGTGGCGGCGCACCTTACTTACTACAAGATTGTGTGTACCGCACATACATGGAATATGCTGTATATAGAAATAAGCTGTTGCGGCATTTAAATTGTCTGTCAAAAAACAATCAAACAATGAGTGGGGAGTAGGGGTGGGAGCATCCCGCCCGCCTCTAATATGCAATTTAAATGCGCGACAGCTTAGAATAAATCCGGTATAGTCTCACTATTCCAGAGTCAAAAGATTGTCTTTGACAGCAATTTTTCCTTGAAAATAGCAGCTCGCTCCCGTACAGAGGTAATTTCAGTACCAGCAACAAGCTCAGATTCAGTTGCTAGTTTTATAGCCTCTTCCTTGTTGCCCTCTACCTCTGCTAACTCAGCTAAACTTAGTAGTACATTAGCTATTGTATCATTGCGACTAATTTCTCTGCTGAGTAGGAGGCAGTCTTGATAGTAACGTCTAGCTTGATCGTAATCTCCTTGTAGAAAGTGCCATTGTCCCAAATTCATTAGTGGATCGGCTTGATAGTAGCGATATCGAATTCTCACATTAGGATAATCTTCTAGCAAAATTTGATAGTTTTTTAGAGATAGATTAAACTGCTGATAACTCGCCGAAAAATCTCTCAACTCAAGATACACGCATCCAATAACATTTGGTAACTCTGCTTCATGAAGAGCCAATTGATCGTCAATAGGTATTTGACTGCGTTTGGTCTTCAAAATTTCCCAAGCTTGATAATAATGCTCTAAAGAAAGTTCATACTGCTTTTGCCGATTTGCCAAATTTCCCAAATAGCGTAGCAACTTACATTCTTTTAAAAATTCTTTAAGCAGTTGATACTTCTGTAGCGATTCCTGGAAACATTGCTGAGCCTGGACAAAATCTTCGCTTTCCATGTAAGCGTAGCCCAGTTCACCTAATAGCTGTGCTTGAACATTGACATCATTTATATGTATAGCAGCTTTAAGAACGATATTGCCACAGCGAAAATAATCGTTCCAGTAACATAAAAACCATAATTTTATACTGACTTTTTCCCAGACATAAAATAGTAAGCTGAATGAATCTTCACTTTCATCATTTCGGGATAAACAGAGCGTAGCCATCCCGCTCAAATCACTAAATATATTTGCTCTATCTTCATGTGATGTGAAATCTATAGCCATAATTACCTTTCCATTTAATTGTCTGGATTAGTCAATATCGTACTTCCATTTTGCTATCTGTTCCCATTCCTGAAGTGACAGTTGCCACTTATCTACCAATCCTCCTCGCAAGCTGCGTCTTACCCAAGGATGTAAGTTATATCGCGGTTTACCTTGGGCATCTGTTTCGTCTTCAATCAAATACCATCGCCTCAGTTCGCGTCGCGCTATGCTCCAGTCTGACTCCTGTACCTGTCTAGCACCAGACAATTCTTCCCAAGTCACACCTGCATCAGAGTCCCCCATGTAACGGAGTACGTTCTTAGTTGCATCGCTAATTCGCTGCCAAGCTGTCTTTAGAGAAAACTCGTAAATTTTTTCAACATCTCCGCTAGCTTGTTCTAGTGCCGACAACACTGGCTTCAATGTTCCATCGTCCAAGACACGCCCAACCATGAAATGTAATGCAAGCGGAGCACCGCAAGATAAATGATAGACTTGTTGAAGTTGAGCTGTGTCTGCTTGTAGTAGTGCAGGGACGTTTTTGTATTTCGCTTCATCCTGCAACAACTGGTAAGAGCAGTGTTCTTCCAAGGGCGGAATATTAATCAGTCCAACATAACAAGCATTGGTTTGAAAGCGACTGGTTAGCAATACCCGACTAGGGTTAAGCATTTCATTAAGTTTGGGTAAAATATCCTCAAGTTGTGCAGTTTCAGCATTGTCTAGTACAATCAGCCTCTTTTCTTCTTTAATGCGCTGGTGAACTCGCTTTACCGAACAGCCATCTAGTTGATGGGCAATCTCTTGAAGTAACTGATTCCAACTAAGCGCCTCATCTCGTTCTGACTGGCTGATTTTACCATCTAAAAATTCGGTGTCTCTTGCTTTGACCCATAGCACATCAGCAAAGAGATTGTTACGCACTGCTGCCATAGCAACTTTACAGGCTACTTCTGTCTTGCCGTACCCCGCACTACCGCATAGAGAGAGGATAGGTGCTTCTTGCGGGTCGTTTAGCCGGTGTAACACTTCTTCGCTGAAACTCTCTCTTCCCCACACCTTTCGGCATCGTAAATTGGGAATCCATACCCCACGCTGGTTTTTGCTGTAACCGTCAGTTGGTTGTAGTGGTAATACGTTAATTTGGTCTTCCAGTGAAGGTGTTGTGGTTGCAACAGATACCACAGGTAACTCTATTTTCTGAATTTGGCTGAGTTCAGCAACTTCTTCCCAGTTAACACCTACAGACTTACAAATTGCAATAAAGGTAAACCCATCAATGGCAGACTTTCTTGCCCAAAATCGCTTTAGTGTGGCTTCTGAGGTTGCGGCAGCTTGTACCCATGTTAAAGAAATTTTCTGCCAGCGTTTCTTGCGTCTCGCTTCGTCAACGATTTTTAGCCCCTGTTCTGATGCCTTCAGCTTATCAGCCATGCTTTACTATTACCCCAACGGTGCTCCGAGCCAATTTTAGCTCACTTTGGTTCAGTAACGGAAGCAGTGAGCTATTTAGTGAGCTAAAAGAATGAGCCAAACTGAGCCGCCAAGCTAATTTGTATCTGAGATATTAGAAATGTGGGAAGCAAATTTAAGTAAAAACTTCCCAGACTCAATTCAATATAAAAGGAGCAAATGCAATGCCTGAAGAATATAAAGGATACGATCGCGAACGCACAGAACAAATAGAACAGCGAAATGGAGAAGTCGGCGATACAGAGTAGGGTGGGCAATGCCCACTTTACTATTGAATCCAAATTTTTCCAATGGAATACCCACCACAGTTTCTTTTAGCTTAGATATGAACAGACAGCTTATTTGACTTGTCTTACTAGCTATATTCACTACTCCTATTGCTTTGGCGCCTAGCGATCGAGCCGACTACTCTGGACAAGATCCACAAAATACAAAGTGCAGCCAATATGGGAAATAGGATTCACATCAGGGGGATCTTACTCAACTATTGGCTTAGGTGGTTACCAGCGACGCGAAGTAAAAATTCACCTAATGTATTCACAAAGATGCAACGCTAATTGGGTGAAAGCTGATGTTCCCAGAGATTCGCGCCTATATCTTAAAGATGAATCAGGTCGCAAGTACGTTGAATATTTCGCTAAAGTTTCGGGAGTGAACTTCACGGATATGCGGGACGCTGGCATCAAATTCTACGCTTGTGTTCAGTATCCAAACGGTCAGGAAGTCTGTACAAACACAGCGCTTTAGTAAACAGCAAGTAGGGTGAAAATTGTCATCACGAGAAAGTGGTTTTTTTAAGTTTATAGTGCGTCTGTCATGAATTCAATACCAATCAATCCAAAAGTAGTTACGAAGATGTCGCTACCAACAACAGTTAGCGTTAAATCGTTTTCCACTCAACAATTAGATTAGGAGACACGAAAATGAATTGCAAAATTTTGATTTTCCCCTTATTAATACTAATGTCGGCGATCGCCCCTTCGACGTGGGTATTGGCGGCAGTTGGGAGTACCTCAACTACCCCAACAGCTAAAACTGATACCCTGTGGAAGAATAGCCGATCGACAAAGATTTGTATAGACAAGCATGGCAACACATATCAGTGTCCTTAATTAATATAGCACTTACGCATAAATACCAAAAAAACCGGGTTTCTACGAAAATCTCAACATCCTCATTAGATAGCTCAAGAAACCCGGTTTCTGACTCCCCCACGCGATCGACAACAGTGAATACCATGATGGGGAAGCAGTTTTGCATTTTAACTAAGGTGGGCAAAAAGCCCGCGTCCCGCCTGTGCTTCTTCAGCGCTTCAAAAAAGTGCGTGAAGCGGAGCTATCCCGTAGGCGGTCGCCCTGTAAATAGTAGAGTTAACTCGATTTTACTACTTGTGCTATAATTGAGTAAAAATCTTTGTAATTACCAATTGCTAAGATAATGCAAGCTGAAAAAATATCAACTTCCATATCACAATCGCTACTACAGTTTATTGAAAGCTACAAAATTGCTAAAGGAGGCAAATCGCCATCCCCAGTAATTGAAGTAGCGGCGTTGCTGAATACAGGTATGAATTCAAGATTTCCCAATTGCTATGGGCCAAGTATGGTGAGTTTTGTAACTTCGGATAAAAGTTGATTCATACCGTAAATCAGCAAAGCCCAATTTTCTTAGTCCGCGAAGGCGGACTTGGTTTGACAAGAAGCGAATTCTATTCGCCCTATAATTCGCCCTATATTCGCCTTATATTCGCCCTTTTTCTTTATTTCCTTACAAAACTTGCCGTGGGGCGATCGGAATTTCAATAACAAACTCTGAACCCTCTCCCAGTGCAGACACGCAAGTCAAATTTCCGCCGTGAGAACTAACAACAATCGAGTGAGAAATAGACAATCCCAAACCAGTACCAGAACCCACCGGCTTAGTTGTAAAAAACGGATCGAATATCTTGTGCAGCACCTCAGTGCTCATCCCCGGGCCGTTGTCAGCAATTCTAATTATAGCAGAATTCCGGTCTGTCACCTCTGTAGAAATTGTAATAGCAGGCTGTTTCTGAGAGCTGTCCTGGCAATCTCTTGCTAAGAGGAGCGCATCGATCGCATTTGTCAAAATATTCATAAATACCTGATTCAACTGAGACACATAACAAGTAATTAATGGTAGCTTGCTGTAATTTTTAATCATCTCAATTCCCAAACGGCCACCCTCTTTTCTCAGGCGCGGTTGCAGCAACATCACCGTACTGTCGATGCCTTGATGGATATCTACCGACTTCATTTGCGCTTCATCGAGGCGCGAGAAATTCCGCAAGCTGAGCACAATATCCCGGATTCTTTCCGCTCCCACTTTCATAGAATCCAGGAGCTTTTGCAAATCTTCGATCAAAAATTCCAGTTCAATTGTTTCTATTTCCTCTAGGATTTCATCAGCAGGTTCGGGATAGTGCTGCTGGTAAAGCTCAATCAATTTTAGCAAGTCCTTCACGTATTCGCTAGCCGGATTGAGATTTCCGTAGATGAAACTTACAGGATTATTAATTTCGTGAGCTACACCAGCCACCATTTGCCCCAAACTCGACATCTTTTCCGTTTGAATTAACTGAGCTTGAGTTAGTTTTAGTTCGCGCAAAGTTTGTTCTAAACGCTCGTTTTTTTCATTTAATTCCTGCGTTCGCCCTTGCACTTTCTGCTCCACCGAATTGTAAAGCAGAGCATTTTCCAAAGAAATAGCAACTTGGGAAGAAAGCAACCTTAAAACTTCTAATCTGTGGGGAGTAAACGCCCCGACAGTTAAGTTGTTTTCTAAATAAAGAATGCCGATTAGTTTGCCTTGATTGACGATCGGCGTACACAAAAGAGATTTGAGCTGGTGTTTGGCGACGTAAGGATCGGCCGTAAATCGCCCCTCAGCCGCCGCATTGCTCAACACCAAGTCCGAGCGAGTCCTTTCCACATAATTAATCACCGCCACAGGTAAATCTTGACATTCTTCAACAGGCGTAAATTGCAGCACCGCTACATCTTCAGCAACTACTGACGCTTGAGCTGAAATTAACAGTTTTCCATCTCTAAGCAAGATTAAAAAACCGGATTGTGCGCCCGCGTTTTCCAGCGAGATCCTCATCAAAGAAGCCAACAACTTGTCTAGGACAATTTCACTGGAAATCGCCAGAGATGCTTTCATTACAGTTGCTAAATCCAGCACTCTCGCATCACTGCCAGTAGAAGTATGAATAGTTGTTGTAGTTTGATTGTTGTTAAAACTTCCGTTGAGCGGCGTCATTTCCCGCAATTGTGGATACTTCTGTTCTAAATCTTCTACTTTGCGGACTGCACCCCAGCGCAAGTAGCACGAGTGAGCTTCGCGCAAGTGGATTTTGGCATATTGATACTTGCCTTTACTCAACCAAAATTTGGCTGCTAGTTCATTGGCTAGCGCTTCATTTTGGACAAACTCATTGTCTTGGGCTAAATTTATAGAAAAATCGTACAGCTCTACAGCTTCTGAATCTTTTTTGGAAATTCTGGCTATTTCTGCTTGTACTAAAAGGTACTTGTGCAGAAAATTTTCGGCACAGTTGTCTGCCCAAATTTTCATTTGTTTTTGATTGGCTTCTAACTTTTCGAGATATTGCTTTTGCTTGTCTTCTGAAACATTTTGGAAAACAGCCGCTAAAACTAGAGAAAAGAAAAAATTCCATTCGGTAGCGGGTATCGCTCCGGTAATAAAAGATAGCTGTTTTTCTACTTCCAAAGCTAGTTGCAGGGCTTCGTTGAAGTTGCCGTACAAGTACATTACCTGGCATTTGCGAATCTGATAAAGGCACAGCGAGTACAAATTTTGATGAGCTTGACAGTTGTGTACGTATTCAGCTTCGCTGATATCTTCGCTGTCAAATACAAACTTTTCAGGAGTGAGTTTGCTCAAGTTGCGTAGAATTAACTCTACCCCTAATAATATATCGGTTACGAGCTGATTTTTGGTTTTTTGGCTGAACTGCAAATACCTGCTCGTGTCGGCCAGAATTTGCGAGATTTCTTTACCTTGAAAAAATGAGTTAGCTATGCGGTTGGACAGGATATAACCCGCATATTCTAAATCTCCTGATTCTAAAGCTGCTTGATATCCTTCATTGCTGATCGCGTGGGAATCTTTGATGTGGTTGAACCAGTAATAAAAAATACTTACCAGGGATGAACAAGCTCTGCACTTCAAGCCGATATTGCCAGATTTTTCGCTGAGATTCAGCGAGAGCAAGCCGAATTGATACGCAGCTTTGTAATCTCCCGAAACTGCGTTTAAGAACATACCGTAGCCAGCATAGCAAAGAGAGGCTTCGGGTACTAAACCGTATTGTAGAGAAAGATTGACTCCTTTTAAAACGCTGACTTTCCACAAGTCGGGATTTTTGAGGTACGCCGATGTGAGCAAGTTTGTAATTAATTTGACGGCAACTTTTTTTTCGGGTACAGTCATTTCGGGGGCGTCAATCAGGGAAGCTATTTCTCTACCTGCTAAAAAGTTTGTGGCTGCTGCAAATTCTTCGGATATGACTTTTTGCAGCCCGTCTAGCGGCAAGTCAATTCCCAGCAAGTTCAAAGCTTTGATTCCGGCTTTAACGGCTTCTTCGTACTTCGCCCGGAGGGTGTACTGCACGATCAGCAGGTTGTAAATTTCTACCTTTTCTAATGCCGATCGCGCTTTTTCCAAAGTTATATTAATAAATTCTTCGGAGTTCTCAAAAAAACCGTTTAAATACTCAACATTTGCCCGCTCCATGTGCAAGGCAAAGGCTAAATCGTAGTGGGAATCCCAAATATCGGCGGTCAAACCGTCCATGCCTGCGGTCAAATACTGCAATGCTGAAACATAAGCAGTGGCATCTTTGGCTCTGCGGGTGGCGTCTAAATTCAGCGTTGCCAGTTCAATTAATTCTCGATCGTCTTTAATTAGCGATCGAGCTACATTCAAGTGATCGACTAATTCAAAGATTCTGTCAGCTCGATATTGAGCCGGAGTGTTTTCTAGGATTTGCCTGCCTATTTTCAGGTGAACTGCCTTTTTTTGCGAGTCGTCGATCAGAGCGTAAGCTGCTTGCTGTACGCGATCGTGCAAAAATTTATAATTCAGAATTAACAGCGGAAACAGCACGTAATCTAATGACTTGCTTTCCAATTCCGAAGTTGGCAGAATCAGTCCCGACTTAATCGCCGGCAACAGGTGAGAAAAAGTTTCCGAGGCTTCTTTTTCATGAATTAAAGAAAGAGTATTTAAGTCAAATTCGTTTCCCAAACAAGCCACTAAACGCAAAACTTGCTGCGTTGAACTTGGCAGTTTTCTCAATTTTTGTACCATCAAATCAACTACATTGTCAGTGATAGCGCACTGCTCAATTTGAGTCATATCCCAATGCCAGCCGCCCTTGCTACCCGACTGTGGCGGGTGAAAAACTAGCAGGTTTTCCTGATACAATGTTTGCAAGAATTGATTTACAAAAAAAGGATTGCCGTCGGTTTTACTGATTACCAATTCAGCTAACGGTTTGACAGATTCTCGATCGCTGTGCAAAGTTTCGGCAATCAAATGAGTTATGTTTTCTACCCCCAGCGGCGACAAAGCAATCTGATTAATGATAGCTTCCTGATTTCGCAGCGTCTCCACAGTCATCATCAAAGGATGAGTGGGACTGACTTCATTATCCCGATAAGCGCCAATTAAAAACAGATATTGCGTAGCTTCATCTGTCATCATCAATTCGATCAGCTTGAGAGTAGCAGAATCAGCCCACTGCAAATCGTCGAGAAAAATGACCAGCGGATGTTCTGGCTGGCAAAATACGCGAATGAAATTTTGAAAGACTAAATTAAAGCGGTTCAGAGATTCCGTCGGCCCCAATTCAGCTACAGGAGACTGAGCTCCGACAATTAGTTCAACTTCGGGAAGTACATCAATAATAATTTGCCCGTTTTGACCGAAAGAAGTGCGGAGTTTTTCGCGCCAAACTGCTAATTGAGATTCGCTTTCAGTTAACAGTTGCCGCACCAATTCCGAAAAAGCGCTGACAACGGCAGAGTAAGGAATAGTCCGCTTGTACTGGTCAAACTTTCCCCAAATAAAATAGCCGCGCCTGCGGGTAATAGGTTTGTCTAAAATCTTCACCATTGCAGATTTGCCAATGCCGGAATAACCGGCAATCAGCATCATCTCGCTGCGGGATTTATGCTGTCCTCTCGCGATCGCTGACAGAGCACTTTCTTTTTTAAATTTGCTCTCTTTCTTGATGACAGAAATTTGGGAATCTTCGATGCGGTTGCCTCGATTATGGGTTGCTGCTACCCGTTCAAATGCAGCTAAAAGAGTTTCAACTTCTCGCTGTCTCCCGTAAAGTTTTTGAGGGATTTGAAATTTGTCGGAAATATCTTGGCTGCCGAGGGGAAACTCGGAAATAACATCAGATGTTTGCAACTGAAACAGACAGGATTCCAAATCGGCTTTCAGCCCCCAAGCACTTTGATAGCGCTCTTCAGCGGTTTTTGCTAACAATTTCATCACAATATGTGAAATAGCTTGAGGAATTTCAGGTGCAATTTCAGCGAGAGGTACTGGCTGTTTTGCGATGTGACAGTGAACTAGCTCCATTGGATCTGTAGTGGGGAAAGGGAGCTGTCCTGCCAGGATTTCATAGAAGGTGACGCCGAGGGAATAAAAGTCGGTGCGGTAATCGATTACCCGGTTCATTCTGCCGGTTTGTTCGGGCGACATATAGGCTAAAGTGCCTTCTAAAAAATTGGGATTTTTATTCTGAACGTTTTCCAGGTTTGATGCAGTTGAAATGCTAAAATCTATAAGTTTAACTTGTCCTGTAGCCGGATTAAAAACTATATTAGAGGGGTTGATATCTTTATGAATTACATTTTTGCTGTGAATTTCTCCCAAAGTTTCAGCAACTTTGATGGCAGTAGTCAGAAATCCTAAACTGGTAAATTTTTGGGAAGCCATGAATATTTTTAAAGATTCGCCGCCAAAATCTTCTAAGATCATTGCCAGACTATTTCTAACCTGCTGCAACTTGTACACTTTAACAACTCCGTCCAGCAGGTTTAAGTTGGCAGTAATCTCATATTCGCGCTTGTATCTATTCAGTTCTTCAGGAGTCGGATAGTCTTCTTTGATAAGTTTGATAATAACAGGTTGGTTGTCCTGCTCGTTGTGGCCGCGGTAAACCAGGGAAGTGCTGCTTTCATAAATGAGAGCGAGAACTGCAACGCCGGGAATTGCCATCATAGTTGGGTTCTCTCAAATTAGGTGTGCTTGGTCAATGTTACAGGACTTACGCGCGGCGGGCTAGAAACCGGGTTTCTTCGTTGCTAGTCGTTGACCAACCCAAGATTTTTTCGTATAAACCGGGTTTCTTTTCGTAAATCCTATGTTATTCTTCATTATCGCTCAAGAGATATCTTTTGGGATGTGTGGGAAGACACGCCTTGACAGCAAAGAACTGCTGAGGTGACAAAAGCGCCCTCGGGGTTTCGTCACCTCAGCAGTTACGTAATGAAAAGCACAACTACAGGATTTGTGCAAGGATTTACTGTGAGACTCGATCGCACGGCTGACAAAAAAAACAATCTCAGCTTTTAGGAGATTGCTTGAATGAAGGCCTCACACCTCAATCACACCGCCCAAAGGTGCAACTCCTAACTACACGCTAGTCATCAACGCGCCGGCTCGAATAATAACCTTTAATCTCGGAGTTAAAAAATTTGCCTGTAGAATCAGCATCTTGTAGAGATTCCCACATTTGGGGTTCCACATCGCTGTATTGATAGACTGACCCGCTGCTAAATTCTATTTGCAAAACTTGCTCCTCTTCGTCGTATCCGATCGATCTAGCCATTTCGGAATCTACCGACATCATCGCAATTGGTTCTGGGCTTGAAGCAATTTCTTTTAATTCTATACCAGCACTGAGTTCGGTTGAATCTGTATTCGCGATGAAATCAACCATTTGCAGCCCTTGCATTGCAGCTTCGGGAGCGCTAATTTCAATAAACTCTACTTCCGATCCCCGATCGATTAACAGTCCTAGCTGGCCGTTAGAGTGACCAACTGCTAATACGTTGCTCAAGTCTATTTTGGATAGTTTCATGGGATTTGTCAAGGATTGATTTTACGTCAATATCTCCCCCGCTTTGCAACTTTTGATGCCGGGAAAATAGTGAATTATACTAATTCTCAAAACTCATGCAACAGTATATGTAGGGTGCGTCGCCACCCTTAAATATTCAATAATATCCACAATTTTTGAGCGACGCACCGGTGCAGAATAGTGAGCGGAAACAAACCCACACTCATCATTGTTGCAAGACTTTGGATAATTGGTATTAATTAATAGTTTATTCTGAGTTGGCTAAAAAGTCAATATATACTTTGCGAAAATTCTGGCAGCAATCTAGGTGTAAGTTGCGCCCGGGATATCCTACGTTGATAAAATTTGCAGATTTCTTAACAAAACTTGACAATAAATTAAGAATTATTGCCATAAAACAAAGGTAAAGTTGTGGGAATTGCCAGTTAAATCCCAAGCAGCAAAAGCGTTTGAGCATTTCTCCAACCTGAAAATCCTCAGAAAGTTACTATTTCTAAAGGATTCATCCGGTGAGAAAATCAGAAACAACCTTAAAATTTAGCAGTAATCGCCCGATCGGGCAAATCTCAACCAGCACCAGGAAAATACCTATGAAATTGGCTTATTGGATGTACGCAGGGCCAGCCCACATCGGCACTTTGCGCGTTGCAACTTCCTTCAAAAACGTCCATGCGATCATGCACGCACCGATTGGAGACGACTACTTCAACGTCATGCGTTCCATGCTGGAGAGGGAACGGGATTTCACCCCAGTAACTACCAGCGTCGTTGACAGACACGTACTGGCGCGGGGATCGCAGGAACGGGTGGTGGACAATATCACCCGCAAAGACAGAGAAGAACACCCAGATTTAATCGTGTTGACTCCGACTTGCACCTCCAGCATTCTGCAAGAAGACTTGGAAAACTTTGTTAACCGAGCTCAATTGGATGCTAAAGGCGATGTAATGCTGGCGGATGTCAACCATTACCGCGTAAACGAACTGCAAGCTGCCGATCGCACGTTAGATCAAATCGTCCAATTTTACATCAACAAAGCCCGCAAAAAAGGCGATTTAGTAGAAGCCCAAAGCGAAAAACCATCTGTCAACATTATCGGTATGTCAACGCTGGGTTTCCACAACCAGCACGACTGCACCGAGTTGAAGCGTTTGATGGCAGATTTGGGAATAGAAGTCAACGAAGTTATTCCCGAAGGTGCTTCGGTTCACAACTTAAAAAGACTGCCGCGGGCTTGGTTTAACTTGGTTCCTTATCGGGAATTGGGGATGATGGCCGGGGAGTATTTGCAAAAAGAATTCGGCACGCCGATGGTGGATATTACGCCGATGGGTGTGGTAGAAACTGCGCGCTGTATCCGCAAGATTCAGCAAGTTTTGAACGCTCAAGGTGCGGATGTTGATTACGAAGATTTCATTGACCAACAAACGCGGTTTGTGTCCCAGGCTGCTTGGTTTTCGCGGTCGATCGACTGCCAAAACTTGACCGGCAAAAAAGCGGTCGTATTTGGCGATAATACGCACGCTGCGGCGATGACGAAGATTTTGGCTCGCGAGATGGGAATCCACGTTGTCTGGGCTGGAACGTACTGCAAACACGATGCTGATTGGTTCCGGGAACAGGTTAGCGAGTATTGTGATGAAGTGCTGGTGACGGACGATCACGGGCAAATTGGAGATGCGATCGCCAAAGCAGAACCTTCGGCAATTTTCGGCACGCAAATGGAACGCCACGTAGGTAAGCGGTTGGATATTCCCTGCGGCGTAATTGCTGCACCGATTCACGTCCAAAATTTCCCGATCGGCTACAAGCCATTTTTGGGTTATGAAGGCACGAATCAGTGCGTAGATTTGGTGTACAATTCCTTCACTTTGGGAATGGAAGACCACTTGCTGGAAATCTTCGGCGGCCACGATACTAAGGAAGTAATTACCAAGGGAATTTCGGCTGATTCTGATATGGGTTGGACGAAGGATGGACAAGCTGAGTTGAATAAAATCCCCGGTTTTGTGCGGGGTAAGGTGAAGCGGAATACTGAGAAGTTTGCGCGCGATCGGGGAATTGACAAGATTACCGTTGAGGTGCTGTACGCAGCGAAGGAATCTGTCGGGGCTTAATGATTTGTTGGGCGGGCAAATGCCCGCCTTACTTAGTAAAATAGAAATGCACTGTCACTTTTCAAACATAGAAAAGTTCTTTATGGCTAATTCTATTGCTTTCCAGACCGCGATCGAATATGTAGAATCTCTGGGAATTGAAGAGCAAGATTTGTTAATTGAATTAATTCAGAAACGGCGAATTGAAAATCGGCGAGTGGAAATTGCTAACAATGCAAGAGAGGTTTTGACGGCTTTAAAAGCCGGCACAGCAAAGCGAGGCAACCTTGCACAGTTAAAAGCTGATTTACTGGATGAAGAATGAAAACTCAAGTTTGGAACAACAGTTTTAAACGGGTTATCAAGAGAAATCCGCAATTAGGTGAGAAAATATTTTCGGTTTTGGAGTTGTTAGTGAACGCTCCATTTTCTCCTTCATTGAAGGCACATAAACTGCGGGGGCAATTGGAAGGGCTTTGGGCTTGTTGGGTTGAGTCCGATTGCCGAATTATCTATACTTTTGAGCAAGATAATGAAACGCAAGAGGAATTGATCGTCTTGATTGATATTGGGACGCATGATGAAGTATATTAACTGACGATCGCCCTTTTCAAACCAAGTGCGATCGCCCTTATTCCTCCCCGCTATCTTCTGGCTCATTCTCCGCCTCAAAATCCACCTTCTCATAGACATCTGCCAGCGGCACTTCAACTTGAAAAAAATTAAAAACTAGCGCCGCATCCTCCTCATCGTACTGACTATACGACCACCGCTTGTTTGCCAACTTACAATACTGTTCTACATAAACCTGAGATTGGTCGATCAGAATATACTCTTGAAATGTCGGCAGCGTTTGATAAAACTTAAACTTATCGCTCCGATCGTAAGCTTTCGTAGATTTCGATAAAACTTCAATAATAACTTGAGGATTCATCACAGTATCCTTACGATTATTGAAATACTCAGGTTTACCCGGAATTACCATCACATCGGGATAAGTATAAATTCGATTTTTCGTCATCCACAAACGCACGTCGCCCATGAAAACATCATAGTCAAGTCCCTTAAGAGCAAGACGTAATGCAATGCTCATATTCAGAGCAATGCGATTGTGATTTGTAGTTCCACCTGTCATTGGAATAATTACTCCGTCGCGATATTCACTTTTGTACTCTGCTGCTTCTTCCAGGGCTAAATATTCTTCGGGAGTGAAGTAGCGCTGTGCTGTTGGCTGTTCTGTTACTTGTAGAATAGCTGTCACGGTGTTTTTCCCAACTCAATTGATATTGTGCGTTCAGTTTAACATTGCCCGAAATTGCGATCGCCCTTCTCAAACCAAGGGCGATCGCACGCTTATCAACTCGCAACCAAAATTAATCGATCGGATCGAAAACTAAGGTCAATCGAGCAGCGGGAAGCAGTTGTTTGAGAACTCGCAAATGACCCTCTGCATCAGACCAACTGCGAAAGCGACCGACAACGACCCTTTGTAGATTCGGAAGCAAGCGAACCACAATCCAGGGTCTGAGACGTTTCTCATACGGCATAATAGGTGTATCTCCTTTGTTAATTGGAGCCAAAGCCAGTCCTGAGCCCTCGGAAAGCATCGGACTGGCTTTTGACTGAGCCTTGATGGGATTAGACGAATTGTAACATAATAAGCCCAAATATGTGTCAGTAGATTTTTAAGAATAGGGTAACAACACGATCGAGAGCATCAGCTTGTACCATTAAGAGCGTTGGCAAAAACAAACATTTACATTGAGTAAGCGCGTTCACGTTACGTTTCCTGACTACGTATATGAGGCTTTAGATCGATGGGCTGACAAACAAGGCAGATCCACGGCTAACCTGATAGCCTTTCTCGTGGAAACGGCTTTATTGGAAGCTCAACAAAGAGGAGAAGTACCTCCAGGGCCTGAAAAGCCCAAAAGCGACACGTAAAGACTTCCCTCGTGGGTTGCGGGTGCGTGTCGGGCGATCGCACTTATCGAAATTGATAAAAATTAGCATCCGCAATTACGGCGGCAAAGCAGGAACTGGCATGGAAGCGATACAACTTGAATTGGGTACTGAACTGCGCGCCAAGGCTCTGCTAGACCCAACTGCAGGTGATTTTGCAGAGGCGATCGAGGTATTTGCACGGGAATATTTGCCTCAATCGAAATTGTAGGAATTCGCGATCGACTCGATCTCGCTTGTCTGCGGAGGCAGACTTAGTTTGTGCGATCGCGTTGCTAGCGGTTTCAACCGCCAAATAATCTCAAAATAAAAAAACCCTCCCCAACAAGGAGAAGGGAGGGTGAAAACACAGTTATAAATTTAAGTTTTTGCAGAATTAACAATAAGGAGTCACATCCTCGCCGCACTCATCAGCCAAATAACACAAAGCACGGAAGCGAATCCCAACGACTTGTTCGTAAAGCGGATTTAACTTGCACATAGGGGGAATGGAAAATAAAGTGCGAGCGCCAATTTTGACTTCTCGCTCAAACGGACACTGGCTGGGAATAAATTTACACAGCAACCGAGCCAACTTTTGACTTTTAATTGCAGTGTTATCAAGCCATTGTTTTAGCGGATGCAAGGGGTCAAAGTGTGGCTTTTGACCGTAAGGTTGAGAATTTGTAGCGACATTAACTGCGGTTTCTTGTTTGCTAAACCCTACCCAATTTGGCAGAGTTCGGTAGGAGACTGTATGCTCAAATACGTTCATTTTGCTCTGTTCCTCTTTTATAACGAGGTGCCAAGAACTCTCTGTAGAGCTTGTGCGATATTATCTACAATCAGTATCTACAGCATCTCGTTTTACTTTACCGGATTGAACTTCTTGAATTAATGACTTTATGCGATCGAAGTAGTTCCTGATTTTTTTTAGATGCGGTGTGCGATCGAAAAAGTGTCCTCATTTCAAGCCCAAGGATTGATTGATAGGGTAAAAATTCTGCTTTCTACGTTTTAGCTTCAACCTTTGGTTGACTCTCCTTTTGTAGTTCATTTACAATTGTGACGCATTGAGCTGAATAATTCTATACGTGAAAATGCGGAACTTTTAATAAAAGTTATCATATTTCTAAATAAGCTCTGCTGCAAACAACCCTGAAACCCCGCCCCAACTATCTTTGCTCGCGATCGCTCAGAAACTCCTACAATTAGAAATAATCGGTATCACCGCCCTCACAACCCATGAGCAACCCAGAAACCAAAACTATCACCCGCGAATTGCAAAGCCACGCCGCCATTCTCGGCGGTTTCGTCTCCCTCCTCTGGATTATCGAAATTGTCGATGTATTCCTGTTCCGAGGCAGGCTGAATGCCTACGGAGTCCGCCCCCGCAGCCTCGACGGACTTGAAGGCATCCTGTTCATGCCTTTTCTGCACGGCAGTTTTGCTCACTTAGCCGCCAATACCCTCCCTTTTGTGACATTTGGTTGGTTGATAATGCTGCGAGAAATTAGCGACTTTTTTATCGTGAGTGCCGTCACTGTGCTAGTCAGCGGATTCGGAGTTTGGCTGACGGGCGCGCCCAATTCCGTTCACATTGGTGCTAGCGGATTAATCTTTGGTTACTTCGGCTTTTTGCTGCTGCGGGGCTATTTTGAACGCAGCTTTACCTCTATTTTGGTATCTTTAATTGTCGGTTTCTTCTACGGCAGTTTAATTTGGGGAGTTTTGCCGCAGCAGCCGGGAGTTTCCTGGCAAGCGCATTTCTTTGGCTTTGTTGGGGGGGTATTAACAGCTCAACTTTTGGGGCGGCAGAAACGCGGACTCAACTAGAATAAGACTGATGCTGCACGGTATCGTCACCTTCGTTTATTGTCCCGAACTTATCTGAAAGGGTAGGTTTTTTGTCAAGAAACCTGGTTTCTTTTGTAGCAATTGCGTCCCGGACAGCAAGACTAACTGCTGACCAATAATTCAACGCGCGCCGGCAAACACACTGTAAAAACCGAACCGCCACCTAACTCGCTTTGAACGTGCATATCGCCGCCCATCATCAGACAAAAGTGACGGCTAATAGTCAATCCCAAACCCGTGCCGCCGTACTTGCGCGTAGTTGAGGCGTCGCCCTGCATGAAAGCTTGAAATAAATGCTGCATTTGTTCGGAGGAAATCCCAATGCCCGTATCAGCTACGCGAAAAATTATTAATTCGGAAGGTTCTGCTATTTCTTCAGTTGTTAAGCTTTCATGTTTAACTCTTTCAATGCAGAGGGTAATAGTGCCGTTTTCCGTAAACTTAGCTGCATTGCTCAGCAGGTTGAGCAATATTTGACGAGTTTTAGTAATGTCAGCATACATCATTCCCAAGTCGCTACCACAATCAACTTCAAACTTATTATAATTTTTATCCACGAGGGATTCGACAGTCGAAACTACATCCTCAATTAAATTAACCGGGTTGAAAGTTTCTAAGTAAAGTTCCATCCGCCCCGCTTCAATCTTAGAAATATCAAGAATATCGCTAATTAAAGACAGCAAGTGTTTGCCGGCAGTTTGAATTTTGTGCAAGTCGGGGATAAAATCTTCGCAACCTAACTCCTCGGCATCTTCTTTGAGCATATCGCTGTAACCAATAATCGCGTTGAGGGGAGTTCGCAATTCGTGGCTCATATTAGCTAAAAAGGCGCTTTTGGCTTGGCTTGCAGCTTGAGCGGTTTGGGCTGCTTTTTGGAATTCTTCTGCTAATTTGCGCTGGGTAATATCTTCGGCAATGCCGACGATGCGGTAAACTTCTCCGGTTTCGCTGCGGACTGGAAAAGCCCGATCGCGCACCCAGCAAACTGAACCGTCCGTTGGCGTAGCCCCCGTAGGGGATCGCACTACCCGATACTCCTCATCATAATCGCCCCGCACCTGTTTCTCAAAAGCAGCCTTGACGCGATCGAGATCCTCCGGGTGAATAACATCCCAAAAAGCCTCCGGTTCTGACAGCAAACTCTGATAGCTCAAATTCCATATTTTCTCGCAAGCAGGACTCACATAAAGTAGCCGCTTTTGATTGGGTTCTCTAATCCAAAATACCTCATGAATATTTTCTGCCAACTGGCGAAACCGCTCCTCGCTGGCCCGCAACTGCCCCACAGCACTGTGAAATTCGGTCACGTCCTGAATCAGCGATGCCACCCCGATAATGCTGCCGTCAGCGTCAACTAAAGTGGTATTGTACCACTCGCAAAGAATAATTTTGCCGTCCTTTCTGATGTTCTCGTTAATGCTGGTAACTCCTCCTTGATTAGCGAGCAAAGTTATAGATAGTTGCCTGACATACTCCTTAGCACTTTCAGGAACTATTAGATCGACTCCGTGGCGTCCCATTGCTTCCAAGCGGTTGTATCCAAAAATTCTTTCCGCTGACAAATTCCATTCCGCTACTTCAAAGTTTAGATTCCATTCAATGGCTCCCAAAGGAGTTTGATGAAGATGGAGAGCCAGTTTTTGCTGCGATTTCTTCAGAGAAATAATTAATTGATTTTTGTCGGCGATCGCAGATTCCACCCGATCTTCGAGAGTAGTAAACGACTCTTCCAATTGACCGGCCATCGTATTAAAAGAGCGAGCCAGGACACCCACCTCATCCTCCCGCTCTACAGACGCCATCAAGCGGGGATCTACCGCCATCCCGTCCCATTCTCCCCGCGACAAAGCCTCCGCAGCCTTACTCAGACGCTGAATCGGTACAACAATCCACCTAGAAGTCAGAGCGCCAATCGCCGTTGCCACCACCAAAGCACCGAAACACAGCAACACTGTGTAGCGAGTGTTGGCGTTAATCCTTTCCATAAAATCGGCTTCAGGAACAGCCACCACAATCAACCAATCGAGGCCCCTGCTGTCTGAGAGCGGCGTCACCTGTAGAAATTGCCGTTGACCGTCGATCGTAAAATCTAACTGACGAGATGTGTCAATTTTGCCCAAATCCCCGAAGCGTTCTGTCAAATAGCGGGCGGTCGATCGAATCAGAGCATTCTTGCTGCTTGTTGCCATAATCCGTTTCGGAACGCCGTTGCTAACAATAAATGGCGGTTCAAGAGTAGAATTTGCCACCAATTGCCCAGACCTTTCTACAATAAAAGTCTGTCCTGATTTGCCAATTTTTAGACTTTCCAAAAATTGACCGATCTTGGAAAGTGTCAAGTCACAACCCAGGATTCCTATCAGTTTTCCATCCTCGCCATAAACTGGTTGAGCAGCCGTAATCGCTAGTTTGGGAGAGTCAAAATAAGTATAAATTTTACTCCAAGTCGGTTTGCCTACCAGCACCGGAGCTATGTACCAAGGTCGAATGCGGGGGTCGTAGTTGAGAGTAGTTTTCAATAGTTTGGTTGGTTCCCCGAACTCTGACGGCGCGTAGCTTTGAAAGTTATAGCCAGTAGATTTATTAGACATCTGAACTTGCAAACTGCCGTCGTCGAGGCGTTCAACTCCAATAAAATCTTTTTCTTCTGATGCGAATTGAATGTAGCTAATTTTATCAAAGTTTTTGATTTCTTTAGAGAAGTAGCGTTGCAAATTATCAGCATCCTGCACGTTCAAAATGCCGAGACGGATGGCATCGAGATTGAGCTGATTGATTTGGTGGGGTGTTTTGATATAAGTATAAATATGTTGCTGGATACGCGATGTGACTTCTGCCCGCAGTTGTGCGGCAACATCGTTGACGGCTATGCGCCCGTTCCGCAGCGACAGCCACCCAGTCAACCCTACAGCACCGAAAGTCTGGAGGGCAAAAGGCACCACAAGGATGATGCGAATTGGCACTTGGCCCGACATTTTAAAAATTTGGTCGGTCAGATATCTGATTGGCATGATGAAGCAGAAATATTACAAACCCACAACATTTCGGTAAAGTACAACCTGATGAGCGCAGATTTTGAAGTTGAGATGGTTTTAGTAGGCAAAGTGCTGTTAAGAACTCGTAATTTGTCGCTGGTAATTAAATTTTTAACCACTGCCACCGCCATCTTAGCGCGATCGGGAGCTTTGGGTACATTGGCGATCGGGATGAATGCAGTATCAATCCTGGACGCACTCTACACGCTCATATTATTATAGATTTGAGATTAAAGAATTAAATAATTGGGAAAAACAGATTCTGTAAGGGTTTAGAACTTGCCTGCTGTTGCATTCTTTTTTTAAACTCGTATCTGAAACCGGGTTTTTTTAGCGTTTAGGCGGGCTGCAACGAACTATTTTCGCGAAACAAAAAGCCGATGGATGCCCCGGTGGATGGCCGCCCGTGCGTCCAGCACTCACTATTTTTCCAATCCTGACGGGGGCTAATCAAATAAACCGAGTTTTTGGTTGACTCGTTCCTGAAATGACGTATTTTGTCGTTTCAACCCGGTTGCTGCGTCAGTTCTATTTGTCCGATGACTTGTCCGATGACGCGATCGAAAGTTATAAGTTTTCACAGCAACTTTAATTGATATCTCCACAAGCAGCTACTTTTGATAGAGTACAACTTAATTGCGGCTGGGTACAATAAGCATAGTAGGATGCAACTAGCAGAGGCATGGATGATGAACGCAGTTATTGCTACTCTTGGCACTGCTCTCGGACTGAGCTCAATTTTTATCGGTTTGACCCCGGCGGTTCTCGCCCAACAAAGACTGCAACCAGCGCCCCAAAATTCGGAAACGACTTTATCCGGCGACTCGTTGAGGACTGTGGAGGACAGAACAGTAGACTCGGACTACCAAAACTTGATTGGCGAACCACAAACGGCGACTAATTCTGCTAGAAGGGAGGGCAGCTTGGGCGACACATTTCGTCTCAAACTCAATAGCGAATTTGAATTTATCACTACTCCTTCGGACGCCCAGCGTCAAAGAAATCCTTTACCTCCAAAACAAACCGACAGCGGCACAGAAGCGGGAGTTCAGCTTCAGCTAGGACTTTAGCAATTTTAAATGAATTCATTTGAAGCAAGCGATCGCGGAACCCAATTTTTGACGGTCGGAACTATTGTGACTGCGATCGCCTTTTTATATGAGTTTTATCACAATTTGTGTGCGCTTTCCATCACACCACATCGCCGATTCTCAAAAGACAATTAGGACTATTAAAGTTCTGATTCAGCCCTAGCGGTTACATATTTTTACAATAGCGCATAAAACTGGCGGTGAAGGTGATGGGAAAGGCTCAACTGATCGATTATTTGCGGGGGGAGTTGGCGATATCGAATTCTGCGATCGCCGTTGCTCTACGACACGGCGAACAAGACGGCAGCCAACTGCCTATGGTTCTGTGGCAGTACGGGTTAGTTACGCTGGAACAGTTAAACCTGATATTTGATTGGATGGAAGCTCAGCCGACTTAGCCATTTAAAATTCAGAGTTTAAAAACATGGATATCGGATTGCAGATTTTTGACAAATAAAGCTTGCACAAATGGTTGTCGAAAAGTACGAGGTTAATTTTTTCACTTTGGCTAAAATACAAATATGCGGTAGGGACACAGCAGTGCCGTGTCCTCATTTTTGTTGCCGGCTAACATAAACTGCTTTCCTATCATTTCCGGTTGCACCGGAATTACAGCATATTCGGTGGTTCGTGAAGTACACTATAAAGCTATATTGTGCGGTACGTGTTATGTAGGGTGCGTCGCTGCGGAGCAGGTTCAATGGAATTTGCAGATTGATGCGTGGCGACGCACCTTACTTACGACTCTTATTGTGTGTACCGCATATACATGGAATATGCTGTATATAGAGGATACGGCAGTGCCGTGTCCCTACCGCGATTAATTGTAAGCGATCGCAGACATTATGAAACAAACCCCAGCAACCTTTAAGGTGCCGGGGCTTGTCTTATCGAATTTGGTGGCGGGAAGTG